>CBDUON010000018.1:0-24673 GCA_965368835.1 uncultured Eudoraea sp.
AGTGAAAGATCAAAAATTTTATTAATAATTAAGGCTATTGATTCAATTGATTAATAGTCTCCCTTAGTCTTGTCAGTTGTGTTAGCAGTGCGTCCAATTTATCCAAAGGCAGCATATTGGCACCGTCACTTTTTGCATTGGCAGGATCAAAATGGGTTTCCATAAAAAGTCCGTCTACACCGGCTGCAATGCCTGCCCTGGCCATGGTGCTGATAAGGGCCGGTCTACCACCGGTTACCCCGGAGGCCTGGTTGGGTTGCTGCAGGGAATGAGTAACATCCAGAACAACAGGAGCGTATTGTTTCATGGTTGGTACCCCTCTGAAATCAACAATCATATCCTGATATCCAAACATTGTACCCCTATCTGTAATAATAACCTGATCGTTCCCGGAATCCGTAACCTTGGCCACCGCGTGTTTCATGCTTTCCGGACTCATAAATTGCCCTTTTTTAAGATTAACGGTCTTCCCCGTTTCAGCAGCCGCGATCACAAGATCTGTCTGACGCACCAGGAAAGCCGGGATCTGCAAGATATCTACGTATTCTGCAGCCATCATAGCATCGGAGATCTCATGGATATCCGTGACCGTGGGTACTTTAAAAGTTTCAGATACTTTCCGTAAGATCTTTAAGGCTTTTTCATCACCAATGCCGGTAAAAGAATCTACCCTGCTTCTGTTAGCTTTCTTAAAACTTCCCTTAAATACATAAGGTATTTTGAGACGATCTGTAACTTTAACTATGTGTTCCGCTATCCGCAGGGCCATATCTTCACCTTCTATGGCGCATGGGCCGGAAAGAAGGAAGAAATTATTACCATCGGAGTATTTGATCTGCGGAATAGCACTGAGTTTCATTTCTTAAATTTTACACAAAGATAGTATTAAACCGTGGTATCCTTTTTAGTTTTAGAGCTATAAGCCATATGTGATGTCAAAAAAAGGATACTTCATCTTAGCATTTTTCACTACCATTTTTTCAATGGGCCAAACCTACCGAATCTCAGAAAGCGGTAGTGGTCTGATCTATTTGGAAAAACATCAATTTAAGTTCGATCTATTAAGCCCGGGCATTAGTTATGAACTTGGGCTTTTTAGAAATCAGACGGTTTCCTCCAGTCTTGGGCTGGCCACGGCAACATATCAGGAAGGCTATGCTTTTGGCTTGGCCATGAACAACAGATATAGGTATTACCATAATTTTGTCAGGCGTGAGAACCTTGGAAAGAATGTCTCAGGGAATTCAGGGAATTATGTCGCTGCAGCCCAGGCTATTTTCTTTTCTCAACTTCGGATTGCTACGGATATTGAGCCAGACGACTTTAATCTGGGATTTTACGGGCTGGTATATGGAGTTCAACGTACATATGATAACGGATTTAATTTTAATGTGGAAGTAGGAGGAGGGTATTATCGTGGCGATGGTGCCCCTTCTGGATATGGTCCCTTGATTGGTATTAATTTTGGATGGGTAGCTACAAAACGCAAATCGAGAAAACCCACATTTGATTAAAGTTGGTTCAACACAGCTAAGCCTCCAAAGCGTCAATTTCTTTATAACCTCCAATAATCTGTGGCTTACTAAATCCAGATCACAATTTGTTGTGGAACTACCTCTAAACCAGTGTCATAAAAAAAATACAACTTTGTATATAGGTGCCAAAAATAGCAGTATCTTTGCCGGCTCAAAACAAAGAGATGTCTACTACAAAGAACATTGCCATTATTGCCCACGTTGACCACGGTAAAACTACCCTGGTTGATAAGATACTTCACTATTGTCAGTTATTTCGTGAAAACGAAAAAACCGGCGATCTTATTCTGGACAACAACGATCTGGAACGAGAACGAGGGATCACCATAGTTTCCAAAAATGTATCTGTTACCTACAAAGGAACAAAGATCAATATCATTGACACCCCTGGTCACGCCGATTTTGGTGGGGAAGTGGAACGTGTTTTAAATATGGCAGACGGAGTTTTGTTGCTGGTAGATGCCTTTGAAGGTCCTATGCCTCAAACGCGTTTTGTATTGCAAAAGGCCTTAGACCTTGGTTTAAAACCATGTGTTGTTATCAATAAGGTTGATAAAGAGAATTGTACTCCTGAAGAGGTACACGAAAAAGTATTCGACCTGATGTATGAGTTAGGTGCCGAAGAATGGCAACTAGATTTCCCAGTGGTCTATGGTTCTGCCAAACACAACTGGATGAGTGATGACTGGAAAAATCCAACTACCACTATAGAACCTTTGTTAGAAATGGTTCTGGATCATATTCCAACTTTTAAACCAGAAGAAGGAAATACACAAATGCTGATCACTTCTCTCGATTATTCTTCCTTTACCGGGAGGATCGCTATTGGTCGCTTGCAAAGGGGAACCTTAAAAGAAGGTCAGCAAATTGTTTTGGTGAAAAGAGATGGGAGTAAAGTAAAATCTAAGATCAAAGAATTATACACTTTTGAAGGTTTGGGTAGAATAAAGGTACCCGAAGTTGTCACTGGTGACATCTGTGCCCTGGTTGGGCTCGAAGGTTTTGACATTGGTGATACCGTTGCTGATAGCGAAGATCCACAGGGATTAAAGACCATTGCCATAGACGAGCCTACAATGAGTATGTTATTTACCATCAACGACAGTCCATTCTTTGGAAAAGATGGGAAATATGTTACCTCCAGACATATCAAAGAACGCCTGGAAAAAGAACTGGAAAAGAATCTTGCCCTTAGATTAGAGGAAACAGACAGTGCGGACAAGTTTATGGTCTTTGGAAGAGGAGTACTTCATTTGTCTGTCCTGATAGAAACTATGAGGAGAGAAGGGTATGAGGTGCAGATTGGTCAGCCACAAGTAATCATTCGAGAATTCGATGGTGTAAAATGTGAACCTATTGAGCAATTAACCATTGACCTGCCCGAAAGTGTTTCCGGAAAGGCCGTAGAAATGGTATCTATCCGTAAGGGAGAGATGATCAGCATGGAATCTAAAGGAGAACGCATGGTTTGCGAATTCCTGATCCCTTCCAGAGGAATCATCGGGCTGCGAAATCAATTGTTAACCGCAACTGCAGGTGAAGCTATCATGACACATAGATTCCTGGAATACCAACCTATGAAGGGAGATATCCCTCAGCGTCAGAATGGTTCTCTGGTTTCTATGGAACTGGGTAAAGCCATTCCTTATTCTATTGATAAGTTACAGGAAAGAGGCCGTTTCTTTATTGATCCGGGAGAGGATATTTATGAAGGACAGGTTATTGGGGAGAACTCCAGAGGGGATGATATGACGATCAATGTCACCAAGACCAAAAAACTTTCTAATGTTCGTTCTTCAGGGGCCGATGATAAAGCCAAGATTGTTCCTGCGATGAAATTTTCGCTGGAAGAAGCGCTGGAATACATTCAAAAAGATGAGTATGTAGAAGTTACTCCAAAGCACATTCGCTTGCGGAAGATCTATCTCACTGAGGTAGACCGGAAACGCAACAAATTAGCATAAAAAAAAGCGCCTTAAAGGCGCTTTTTTCATTCTGTTACTCAGTCCATGGGAGCCGGATGCATAGCAGCGGCAGCTGCACCGATTATCCCGGCGTGATTTTGAAGTCCGGCCGGTATCACAGGTGTTTCAATAGTAATATATTCTTTGAATTCATCGTAATCTTTGGAGGTGCCACCACCTAAGATAATCAGGTCTGGAGCAATGATCAGATCCACGAATTCTAAAAAGGTATTAAAGCGTTGTCCCCATTCTTTGTACGAAATTCCTTCCCGTTCTTTGGCAGAAGCTGCTGCCCAGTCCTCAATCTTTATATATTCTTTATAAGGAATATGACCTAGTTCAAAATTGGGAATAAGCTCTCCGTTCCAAAATGCACCACTACCCAAGCCAGTGCCTATAGTGATCATAACCACAAAACCGCTTCTTCCTTTTCCTATCCCGTAATTCATGGTAGCATATCCGGCAGCATCGGCATCATTTATTATGGTTACCGGTAATCCCGTAGCCTCGCTAAAAAGCTCTTTGACATTTACATTTAACCATTTCTTGTGCAGATTTCCTATCGACTTGCATATTCCGTGCCTGATGGTGGTGGGAAATCCGCAACCCACCGGACCTTTATAATCAAAATGGTCAACGATCTCTTTTACCACCTTTGCCATAGGTTTTGGCTTTCGGGAAACAGGTGTTGGAATACGAAAGCGATCTGAAAGCATTTCTCCGGTTACTGAATCAACCAGGGCACCTTTCATGCCCGAACCTCCAATGTCAATTCCCAGTACTGTCATATTGTATTGTAAATGTTGGCGTATTGTGCCTTGTTATTCGGGCGTAAAAGTAACAAAAAACTGATAGAAGATAGTACACAACTTATTTCACAGTCGCTCTTCAGATCTAAGATGTTCAAAGATCACTTTACATACCTCAGATACCTTATCTATTTCCAGATAGCTGAGCCATGCCATCTCTTCAATCTCAGCATCTACTCGTAATTCCCCTTCATATGTTGCTTCATAGCAAGTCATGCGGACTAATATTCCTGGAGGCTTGCCATCTGCCTGTGCTTCAAAGACCCTAAGGAATTGAAAGCTGTGAGGTTCTAAAGTAACCTGTAATTCTTCTTTTATTTCACGTGTCAAAGCTTTTAGATCAGATTCGCCCTTGTCCCTTTTCCCGCCTGGCAGATAGAATAAGGACTTACCCTTGCTGCGCACACATAGAATTCGTTTTTCCTGTAGTAGGATCCATGCAAGTTTGTCAATGGTATTTTCTGATGGTTCCACATAGTAATCAATGGAATTCAAAGAATGATTGGGATCTATGGCATCCAGGAAACGATCAATTCCTTTTCCAAATACTGTAAGCATCCCCAACTTTTTATTTCTTCCCAGAGCACTGGAAATTGTTTCATCACGATTGCCAAAGGGGTATCCGCCCTTACGTATCCAAAGCAGATTCAATAAATGCTGCATTAGTACATTTCCCAATTGATCTATTGAAACGGCAATTTTTAAGAGGTACTCGCCAATACCTTTTAGTCCTCCTTTAAAAAAGGTGTAAAAGAATCCATATATAAAGCCAAGAGGCCCGGTAATAAGTAGCAGTAGCACTGAAATAAAAAATAGCAAAGCCCCAATTAGGGGATGCATTTTTTTATCGGGTTGAAAAAGCTTTTTTTTCCGTATCACATGGTTTCAATATGACTTTACAAAGTTTATTTTGCAGTTTTCAAACTTGGTTGAGACCAGTACCAGAGGAAGAACAAAAAGCCCACCACAAATAAGATGATCCCCAGCCCATAGAATAATTGGGCTTGAGTAAAATAATCTAAAAAAGGTAGAAGTACAAGAGGTGACAAGAATTGGCCCAAGAACCAAAAGGTAGTAAGTCTTCCAATTTCTCTCCCGCGTATTTCTAAAGGGGCTAGTTGCATCACCCACACATTGGCGTTTGGGATCATCAGACCCATTCCCAGACCCCCAAATAACATTCCCAGGAGTACCATGGCATATGAATTGCCAAAGGCAAAAGCCAAAAATGCCAGTGCGAGCAGAACATATCCAATGCCGAAGATCTGTCTGAAACCAAATATGTCTTTTATCTTACTGAAGGAAAAGGAAGAAATAGCAGAAAAAAAAGTAGCAGAAGCAACGGCAATGCCAATCAGGGAATTTTTTTCTATTCCAATAGATTTTAAATAAAATGGGATCTGCACAGGGATAATAAAGAAGATGATCCAAATGAGCATTACATTACCAAAAATCAACCAAATTATTGCCGGTGATTTTTTGTGATCAGTAGCCTTTTGAACATTAATGGCTGTTGCCGGTTCTTTTAAAAATAGATAAGTTGCCGGCAGTATAAGGAGGGAAAACAAATAGAGAAGAAAAGGAACACGCCACCCAATATCAGCCAGTACACCGCCCAGGGTTATAAAAATAATACCTCCTATAGACATGACGGCAATCTGTAGTCCGGCGAATTTTTGTCGTGCCTTTCCTTGATAATAATCTGCCACTAAGGTGGTAACAATGGTCATGGTAATTCCTACACAGATGCCAAGTAGTGCTCTCCCTGCAAGAATAAGGTATATATCATTTAAATAATATCCTGAAGTTCCTCCAACCGCATAAAAAATAAGCGCTGCACCAAGCAGTTTAAGTCTTCCTATTTTATCAATAATAATACCGGCGATAATTGCGCTCAGGGCGATAAAAAGTCCGGGGAATGATAAGCTTAGTTTAACAAGTGCCGCACCGTTAGGTTGTAGTTCAAAGGTCTTGGTCATATCCGGAAGTGATGCCGAAATAGTGATCATAGACATAATGGTGAGGCTGCTGACCAATAAGATGGTAGCCTTTACTTGCCAGGTTTCAGAATTCATAGATTAGAATGGTAAATAATACCTCGCAGATTTCCGCCTACGAGGCATTTGTTAAAATGAAAGCTAACAAAACTTTAAGCCATCTGACCCTTCATAAGTTTTGGAAGCATTTCCTTAAAATTCTCTTTTTTGTTTAAATGAGGCAGTGGATCCGCAGGTTCTTTTACCCCCAGAAATTTGCAAAGGGGCCCCCAGCCATCGCGAACATCATAGACAAGTAATTTTTCCTTGGGCACATATCGTTGTACCTCCTCAATATGATCTTCCCACACTTTTTTAGCATGTGCCTTGTCTTCAAAATTCCCATTTAGCTCCCCGGCAAAGAAGGTCTTTTTAAAGAATTTGATACATTTTACCACATTTCTGGCTCTGTTGCTAAACAGCAGTTTTCCCATCATTTTTATTTTTTCTCCCGGAGTTTGCGGTCCGGCACGAAATACAGTGCTATCCACACTTTTGTACCATGCTTCAAAATCGCGCACCGTCAATATCACTTTTGCTTCCGGGTAACGTTTCATATGCTCTTTGTACCAGGGGTATCCGGGAAAGTCTACTGTGGCATCATACCCTTTATAAAGGGCATCCCAGTCAGTGTCTCCGGTTTCAGACAAGGTTTGCCAATAATGCAAATTATGGGGATTTACCAGTAGTTCTTTCATATGATATACATGATTGAAACCCAGTGTTTCCAGTGATTGTTTTAAGGTGGTAGTTCCGGTTCTCGGAAATCCAGCTCCTATTATTTTAATAGACATAAATGATGTTTTTTAGTTGGTTGAATGGTTATTGCGCAGGTTCTGCTGCCGCCGGTGGTGGCATTTTAAAAACGAAGGGCTTTGGTTGTGGTTGAATAGGTTTCAGATCCTTACCGCTTAGCCCTGGATAGTCTTTAGGATATAAAGTACTTCTAAAGACCCCATATATAAATGGACCAATAGGTTGTGATACCGAACCATCTGGCAACGCATAGTCGTATTTATAGGGATTCCAATATTCCCATACTATTTCTTTGTTCTCGTCAATTTCTATAAAGCGACCCTGCATTCCCTGAGTGATAAGGGTGTGTCCGTTTTTTAGTCGTTGAGCTCCTGAAATAAAAGCAGAATAAAAGGAATATTTATCTGGTGACATATAAGACCAGTCGGGTTTAGCAGGACCAAAAGTGCCATTTTCATTAAGCGCATAGTTTCCTATATCCTTTGTTGGAATAGCCCATTCATAAACAGCTGAGTAATTCCCAACATCCCCAATTTTTACATTCATTTCCGGAGTATTTGCGCCAGCTAGAGCTGCCCACATTGAGGGAAATTTGCTATCGGGGTGAGGAATGTCATTGTTGTAGACCATCAGTTTTCCTTCGCCCGGATATCCTTTTGGTATCCATTTAACATCGTGTTGCCCGTGGAGGAGTTGGTCTTCTTTAGTGCCCTTGCCATAATTGGCGAGATTACCCCATCTGTATAGAAGATCGCCACCATGGCCATACTTACCACCGGTACTTCCCTTGGCTTCAGCGGTAGTTGTGCTGTGATCTATTACAAAAATTTCTCCAAATCCGGGAACACTAATAACAATCTGATCTAAACCCGGGTTATAAGAGACGGCATTGGTATGGGTTATATCAGAACCCTGATTATCTACCGTTGCATTGGAGGTCATAAATCCCATTTTTTTCATATGGGCAACTTGTTCTTCAGTCATTGGCGGACCAGCCTCTGCACTCGCGATATTGATGTTTATTTTTCCCGGGTTTTCGGCAACTACTCCATAATTATTTTTTGTTTTATCGAGGTCCTGAATTAAATGATCTCGCATACGCCATTCCCAGACTATCTTGCCATCATTGGGTTTAATAGGTTGTATTTCAATAATCTTGTCTAGCCAAATACCTGCTTTAGGGATATGTGCAGGATCTTTCCCTGCCATCTCCGCCTCCTTGGGTGTTAAGGCATCATAGGAAATAGCCAGGATATTGCCATTGGGCAAGATCTCAATATCGTGATGGGTCAATTCTTTTTCATTGTAATACTTAAAATCCCATACCATGTTACCATCCCAATCGTATTCGTGAATCCTTCCGGATTGTCCACCGGCCGCAAAGGTGGGAAAGTTCTCATCGCGCTCCATTCTTATCAGATGACCATTGGGTTGTAAATAAGAATTCATGGAATTCAAATCGGACTTCCAGGTATGGACCACCTCTCCTTGTTTGTTCAGTAAAAAAGTAAATGTGCTGTTAGATGGTTCATAGAGTACATAACCATCGGTGCCATTTTCAGAATTATAAATAAGGCCTCTATTGGCCGTTACACCTGAAAGGCTTCGGGTTTCATCCGGGCTCCATTCTTTTACTACCGCTACAGGAGTTGCAGTATCCTTTGGAGGAACATCAGATTTACATGAAAAGAGGGTAATTGCTAATACAGAAAGAAATAGTTCTCTAAGTTTCATTTTTAAATTAATTGGTTGGTTGGTGAAAGAAAGATACGCTTTTTTTGAATATCTTTTTTAATTGTTACCTCGGTGAGAATGGGAGTTTTCAGACTGCTTTTTGAACTACTTCAAAGACCTTATTTCCATCACACTTTAGTGTTTTTGATGGGTATTTCAGGATCAGCGCATAATCATGTGTGGCCATAAGAATGGTACGGCCGGTCTTATTAATATCTTGCAAGACCTTCATTACCTCTACACTGGTTTGTGGATCCAGATTTCCGGTAGGTTCATCGGCAAGGATAAGTTCCGGGTCATTTAAAAGGGCTCTGGCAATGGCGATACGCTGTTGTTCCCCGCCGGAAAGTTCATGTGGAAATTTAAATCCTTTGGTCTTCATCCCTACTTTTTCCAAAACTTCTTCAATCTTGGCGTTCATAAGGACACTGTCTGTCCAACCGGTAGCCTTTAACACAAATTGCAGATTCTTGTTGATATTTCTGTCCGGGAGAAGTTTAAAATCTTGAAAGACGATACCTAATTTTCTTCGCAGGTAGGGGATTTTTTTTTCTTCAAGAGTTTTTAAGTTAAATCCCACAACTCTGCCATGACCTTGTTTTAATGGAAGATCTGCGTATAGGGTTTTCATAAAACTACTTTTCCCACTCCCGGTTTTACCAATGAGATACACAAATTCACCTTTCCGCACTTCCAGATTAATGTCATTGAGGACTAAATTATCCTTTTGAAAAACAGAAACATCTTTTAAGCTGAGAATGGGTTCTTCCATGGGTGTATTTGTTGATATAAAAGTAATAAGTTCTGCAGGATAAAAAAGGCAGCACCCTTAAAAATCTTTTTCTTTGGATGGATTATACTGCAAAACAATATTTAGCGTTACTATGACAAATACGGTAATTCTTAATAGCCCTAGAACACTATGCGAAAGAAAATCACCGCCTTATCCCTTGTATGCCTTGGGCTACTTTTTACGGCCACTGCCCAGGAATCCAGGATTTATACCCATGATGAAAGGCAATATCAGGAGGCACTAAACCTATATAACAATAAGCAATATCAGGCTGCACAGACCCTTTTCCAAAAAGTAAATGGAAGTACCAAGGATCAAGAAACAGCTGCGAATAGCGCGTATTTTGTCGCAAATGCAGCGGTGCGGCTAAATCAGTTAGGTGCAGACCGACTCATGGAAGACTTTGTAGAACAGTATCCTACTTCTACCAAGCGAGATGCCGCTTTCCTAGATGTTGCAGATTATTATTTTGAGAATGGAAAATATCCCTATGCCCTTAAGTGGTATAAAATGGCGGGGCAGAGCTCTATTCCAAGAAAAGACAGGGAGCGTTTCAATTTTAATATGGGATATTCTCTATATGCCTCCAAAAAAACCCAGGAAGCAGAATCCTATTTTAATAAGGTTTCTAATTCTCCCGTTTATGGTGCACAGGCCAAATACTATCTTGGATTTATTGCCTATCAGGAAGATGATTACGAGGAAGCAAGTGCACGTTTTGACCAGATCACAGACCAGGATGTATTAGATGAAAAGCTATCTTATTTTCAAGCCGATCTCAATTTTAAACTTGGAAATTTTGAAGAGGCTATAGCCTTGGGTAAAAAACAATTACCAAAGTCGGACAGGCAAGAGATCTCAGAACTTAATAAGATCATTGGTGAAAGCTATTTCAACCTGAAGCAATATGCCAATGCCATTCCTTATCTGGAGGAATACCGTGGAAAACGGGGCAGATGGAACAATACAGATTATTATCAATTAGGGTATTGTTATTACCAACAAGAAGATTTTGCCAATGCTATTCTTCAGTTCAATAAGATTATTGACGGGAACAATAGTGTGGCCCAAAATGCCTATTACCATCTTGCAGAATGCTATTTGAAGCTCGATAAAAAACAAGAGGCCCTGAATGCCTTCAGGAATGCCTCGCAAATGGACTTTAGCCCTGAGATCCAGAAAGATGCGTATTTAAATTACGCACGTTTAAGTTATGATATTGGAAATGCCTACGAACCAGTATCAGAGGTGTTGTCATCCTATTTGGAGCGTTACCCAAAAGATGCTAATACATCAGAATTACAGGAGTTATTGGTGGACTCTTACCTTACTTCCAAAAATTTTAAAGGGGCCCTAGAACTTCTTGAGAAAAATAAAAATTATGCCAACAAGGCCACGTTTCAAAAGGTAGCCTTTTACCGGGGTGTAGAGCTGTTTTTAGACGGTGACTATGCTGAGACCGTGGACGTGATGAATTTAGCAGTAGCAAGTGATGCCGATGCATTTTTTACGGCAAGGGCCAGATACTGGAAAGCCGAAGCTAGTTATTTGTTAAATAGGTATGATGAAGCGCTGCTCGACTTTATCCAGTTTCAACAAAGTAGTGTAGCGAGCAGGACGCAGGAATTTAAGGACTTGGATTACAACCTTGGGTATACCTATTTCAAATTAAAGGATTACAGTACTGCAAGTAACTATTTTGCAAAATATGCTAAAAGATCTGCCACGGACCCTAAAGCTTTAGATGCAGTTGTGAGATTGGGTGACTGTTATTTTGTAACCAGCAAATATGAGGCTGCAATAGATGCCTATACACAATATGGAAGGGGTAATGGTGCAGAAAAGGATTATGCGGCTTTTCAAAAAGCGGTTAGTTATGGCTTTGTAGGTAAAAATGATACTAAAATATCCGAGCTCAATAAATTCCTCACACAATATCCGGTATCTACCTTAAAAGATGATGTACTTTTTGAACTTGGGAATTCATATATCCGAGATAACCGAGAACAGGAGGGCTTACAAGCTTATGATCAACTCGTTAGGGAGTACAGGGGGAGTAGTTTGGTTCCTCAGGCCCTATTAAGACAGGGGTTAGTGCATTATAATGCTAACAGGAATAATGAAGCGCTGTTAAAGTTTAAAGCGGTAGTCAGCGATTTTCCGAAGACCCAGGAAGCTGTGCAGGCAGTGAATACAGGAAAATTGGTCTATATGGATATGGGGAGAGTTAATGAATATGCCGCCTGGGTCAGGGATCTAGATTTCGTTGAGGTTTCGGATATGGAATTAGACAATGCCACCTATGAATCGGCCAATAAGCAAAATTTAGAAGGGAAAGATGCGGCTGCTATCAGGGGATATGAGAATTACCTCAAAGAATTTCCTTCGGGCATGCATACTATGCCGGCCAACTTTGCTTTGGCACAGTTGTATTTCTCAAAAGGTGAAAATGACAAGGCCCTCAGATCCTACCAATATGTTGCGGACAGAGGAGGAAGTGAATTTTCTGAACAAGCACTTACCAGAGTATGTGAACTGTTGATGGCTAAGGGTAATACCAAAGCTGCGATGCCTTATTTAACCGAATTGGAGAACACGGCAGACATACCTCAAAATCGCGTTTATGCTCAGCAGAATTTAATGAAAGCGTATTTTGAACAGAAAGAGTATGCGCGTACGTTGGTCTATGCCGATAAAGTGTTGGGTAGTCCTAATGTTGATGATAGAATAAGAAGCGATGCCCATGTGATGATCGCAAGATCTGCCATGAAAACAGGTGATGAAGCTACCGCAGAAACGGCCTATAAAGAAGTGTCAAAGATCGCAAGTGGTTCCACTGCAGCTGAAGCACTGTACTACGATGCTTATTTTAAACGAAGCAGGAAGGAGTACGAAGCGAGTAATACGGTGGTTCAAAAATTAGCTAAGGAATACGCTACCTATAAAGAATGGGGGGGAAAAGGATTGCTTATCATGGCTCAAAATTTTTATGCCCTGGGCGATGCCTTTCAGGCCACATACATTCTGGATAGCGTGATCGCAAATTTTGTTCAGTTTCCAACGATCGTAGAAGATGCTAAGCGAGAATTAGCAAGGATAAAAGCCAAGGAAGCCGAACGCAACGCCTCTGTTAATCCTGAGGGGAATTAAATTAAGTGGTATTTATGCAAAAGAAGATTCAGTTATCAATCATAGCAGGTTTAAGCCTTATTTTGGGGGCTTATGCACAGGACGAAAAAGATCTGGGTACAGAAACGGTGACGGTGGTAAAACCGTATTCACCTACAGTTTCAGATGCCTTTAAAATTAAATCCGCCCCTATCTTAAACGATTCAATCGTCCTGGCGAAAAAGGAGATTCGTTATAGTATTTTTTCAGTCCCGGTTGCTTCTACTTTTACGCCGGCAAAAGGCAAGGCCGCAACAGTTCAGAAATCCAGCCCGGAAAAACTCTATAATTCGTATGTCTCACTGGGACTTGGGAATTTTAATAATGCACTGCTCGATTTTTACACCAGCAGAGATATAGATCGAGGAAATCAACGGGTTGATATTGGTCTTAATCATTTCTCTTCACGGGGGGATCTGGATTTTACACCTTTGGATACTGATTTCTATAATACAAAATTAGAAGCTGCCTATTCTAATAGGGGACGCGATTTTGACTGGGGAATCAGTTCTGCAGCCAGACATCAGCTCTATAATTGGTATGGCCTGCCGGAGGGAGATTACGATGAGGCCTTTATTGCAGGAATAGATGAAAAACAACAATATTTTAATGTAGAACTTGGTGCTCATCTCAATCAGGAAGATTCCTTCTTAAGTAATGGGGAAGTTTTTGTAAAAAGATTTTGGGACAAGGTAGAATCTGCGGAGAACAGGGCCCTTATTTCAACTACCTTCAATTTTCCCCTGAGCGAAGAAGAGCTTACTATAACAGCAAAAGGTGATTATGTAGGAGGAGAATTTGTAAATGCCGATGTAAACAATACTGCAAATACACCGTCTATTCCATATTCGCAATTTCAAGTAGGGGTCAGCCCTTCTATTCGTATTGTCCGAGATGAACTTACGCTAAATCTGGGGGCAAATCTTGTCTATGGGATGGATGGAGAGACCAATGAAAGCAATTTCTATATTTATCCGCAAGTAACAGCATCGTATCGTTTGCTAGACGATTTGGTGATTGTTTACGGAGGGGTTAGCGGACAGTTGACACAAAATTCCTATGCTGATTTTGTAGATAACAATCCGTATGTGTCACCAACTTTGACAATTCAACCTACGGATCAGCAATACGATGCCAGTATTGGTTTTAAGGGGCAGTTATTTCCCAATTTAAGCTACAATATTAGAGGATCATACTCGGCTGAGAACAGAAAACCCTTGTTTAAACTCAATCCCCAAAATAGCTTTAGGGATGATGAAAAAGGGTATTATTACGGCAATTCATTTGAGGTCTTTTACGATGATGTTAAAACACTGGGGATCTTTGGAGAGCTAAATGTGGATGTTAACCGCAATTTTACGCTGGGTATCAATGCGTCTGTGTACCAATATGATACAGAAACAGATAATCCTGCCTGGAATCTGCCAAATCTGAGAGGTTCACTCTTCATGGATTATCAGATAGATGAACAATGGTTTATGGGTGCCAATATTTTCTTTGTAGGGGAGCGGGAAGATTTAAGTGCCGATGTGATCCCCAATGCACAACCTTCAGACTACCCGGCCAGTATTCTAACCTTAGATAGTTACTTCGATGCAAATGCACATATAGGATACCGCTTAAGTGACCAACTCTCCGTTTTTGCCAAAGCGAGTAATCTTGCCAATAATGACTATCAACAATGGGCTAACTTTAGGGTTCAGAGCTTGCAGATCCTTGCAGGGGTCACCTATAAATTCGATTTTTAGGTACAGTTTGTTGAAAATGAGGTAAATGTGTGCAAACAGGAGAGCAAAAAAAGCGCTATGCCCTAAATTGCCTACCCTTTAACGAACCGAAAGAGCCTAATTCCAACTAAGACCCAGACTTTCGTTAATTTTATCCTGAGAGTTCTACAGAATTATCGCGATGAAGAAGATCACCATGTATGGCATTAAGCTACTGTTCCTTTTGGGGATATGTGCCGTCTTTTCACAAAACCTGGTGACGAATCCAAGTTTTGAAGATCATAGGGCCTGTCCGGTTAAACTTGGGAACTTTAGCGCAGATGTATTAGGATGGAGTACTCCAACAAAGGGATCAACAGATTATTTCCATGCTTGTAGCGAGGCTATGGGAACCCCAAAAAACTTTAACGGTACTCAAATTGCTGATTTTGGCGAGGGTTATGCCGGCTTTTATTTATACGCTCCCAATGACTACAGGGAATATATGCAAGCCAAACTTATTACTCCCTTAAAAAAAGGAGTAACCTATGAATTGTCCTTTTTTGTAAGTCTGGCAGAACGTTCAGATTTTGCGATCAATGAATTCGGGGTGGTATTTTCTGAGCAGCCTCTCGATTTTGAGATACATAAGGAATTGTCAAAAATGCATCTTTACAAGGATACTAAAAACACTTTCACCTATCTGGAAATTGGCTATTCTCATTTTGCCAATGACACCAAGGATTGGATGTTGGTCTCAACACCCTACGTTGCAAAAGGCAATGAGCAGTTCATGACCCTGGGGAATTTTAAGAACAATGCCCGTACTCGTAAATTTGTTTTTAAGAAAGGAGCAAAACAAGGGGCCTATTACTACGTTGATATGGTTTCACTTTCCAGTACCGAAGTAAATGCCAATGGGGATTTAGCGGACACATCCTTAAAAATGGAAACCTTAAGTTTAAACACCACCCACCTTTTTCAACATGTGCTTTTTGATTTTGATGAATATGAACTGGTGGAAGGTGCCAAGGGCTATTTAAAGGAAACTTATGATTTCTTGGCTTCGGATCCCAGCTTGCACATCGTTATCCATGGCCATACGGATGGAGTGGGTACTGACTCTTATAATGTACGATTATCCAATAACCGATGTAAGGCCGTGGCAAGCTATTTTATAGATATGGGCCTTCCAAAAGAACGTGTGTCCTGGAAGGGTCACGGTGGAAGTTTGCCAATTGCCGTCAATACCACACCGGAGGGTAGGCGTCAAAACAGGCGGGTTGAATTTATCCTCACCAAAATAGAGTAAGATCTACCTAATAATCTGAGTATTCAGTAGGGGATAATAACAGAATATCAGCCTTGCTTATATTATTGTTGTAAAAAGGGTCATTGATCAAACCTTGCCATTCCGGGGAGGCAACAAAAGCCTTCCAGAGCAGGTCTCTTGTTTCCATATTTTTAAAGGTGGTCATATACATAAGATTGGGCATACGGGATCCGGCCAGGACCTCGGCATAAAACACAGCGTTAAAACCAAGTCGGTCAAAAAGAGTTACTTCACCTCCTTCATTAAACATATGGACCTTATTGATAAACAAAGCTTGAGTAGGAGATTCATAGCTGCGCAGTTCATACACTCTGTCTTCACGCTTCCCCTCAACCTTGGTAGCCTGCATTATTGGCATTTCTTTAAAGGCCTTGAGAACAATGGTCTCTATTCGTTTGTAGGGAGGTGCATCATAGGGCGCCTCAAGAAATGCCTTATTGTTCTTCCAGAGTTCCTCATCGGTATCTAATTTTTCCTTTAATAGATCGAGGGAGTTCGGAGAGTTGACAGGATATAGCACAAATCGTTGAATTATGCTGTCCTGTACCTCCGTTCTCCATTTGAATACCCCAACAGAAGCAATTTCTTGCCGTTTCAAAGCGGGGAGGAGACCATGTTTTAAATAGGTATCAGTAAGGGTTTCCTGTTCGGCATTATCCAGGGTATAGATTTGAAGGACATAGTATTCTCTTTTTGTTTCCTGGGCTTGACCATTGGTATATTTTAAAAAGAAGATCAGGATCACAACATAGAAAAGGTTTAATTGGATAGTCTTCATAGTACTGTATATTTTTTTGATTAAAAATAAGGGTATTTGGAGTAGTATCCTATGCGGACTTCACAGACAAAACATTTACGGCCAGATCCTAATGATCAAAAAATAACAATTTGAAGTTGAAAGATTCGACCTTTAATTTTCTATTCTTTTATCAATAAAGGCCGTACTTTGTAAAAAAGAAAACAATGGATATTAATTTAGCCGTACTGATCGATGGGGATAATATTCCCTCAGCCTATGTAAAGGAGATGATGGAAGAGATTGCGAAATATGGCAATCCTACTATTAAAAGAATTTATGGGGATTGGACAAATCCAAGGCTAGGCAAGTGGAAGAATGTACTGTTGGAAAATGCCATAACCCCTATTCAACAATACGGGTATACTGCAGGGAAGAATGCCACAGATTCTGCAATGATCATAGATGCCATGGATGTACTCTATTCCGGAAAGGTCAATGGCTTTTGTCTGGTGAGTAGCGATAGTGATTTTACACGACTCGCAACAAGGCTCAGGGAAGCAGGGATGCAGGTGTTTGGTATTGGGGAGAAGAAGACCCCCAATCCCTTTATTGTGGCTTGTGACAAGTTTATCTATATAGAGATCCTTAAAAAGCAGTCTGAAGAAAGTAGTACAGATTCGGGCGGTATAAAAACGGATAAGAAAAGCGGGGTAGACAAGGTTACCAAAAAAGATATACAGCTGCTCACTACCACGGTAGAAGATGTTGCAGATGATGATGGCTGGGCTTTCCTGGGTGATGTAGGCAGCCTGTTGCAGAAAAAACAACCCAATTTCGATTCCCGTAACTATGGCTTTCAAAAACTCACTCCACTTATCAGTTCTCTGGGAGAATTTGATATTGAAAGACGCGAGGATGCCAAAGGAAGAAAAAAACTGATCTATGTTAAGATCCGAGAGCAAAAGGCAGGCGGCAACAAAAAATAAACCTGGAAATCAATAAAAACAAAAAGCCGAAGGAATCCCTTCGGCTTTTTTATATTTTAAATATAAGCTTACATTACAAAAGAAATAGGAACGGCAACTCTGGTGGTACCCCATCCCATTACCATGTGTACTCCATTATCAACTTCCTGAAAGGTAACCGAAAAGGCTTCCAAAGATTCGGAACCTGTTGATACTTTTGCATCTACTCTGGCTACATCACCCGCCTTATCATAAAAATAAGATCCCCATTGGTTTAGATTCTTATTTAGAATTACTGTCCAGCCATTTTCTCCGGGAATAGTGAAAAGTGCATAGGTGCCGGCATCAACTTTTTGTCCACCAATAGTGGCGCCTTTAAAAAAGGTGATCTCAGTAGCCTCGTTGGCTCCTGTTCTCCAGACCTTGCCAGCAGGTGCCAGTTCTTCCATAGAACGTCCTTTTAGTTGAGGTCTGCTATAAATTACACGAACTGCTTTGTCAGAATTTTTGTAATCTGTGGGATAGGATGCCATGTCCATTGGGCTTTTATCCATGCCACTAAATTCCTGGGCAGAAGTATTGCTTGTAAATATCATGGTGCATACCATGAGCGTAAGGGTAAGTACATTTTTCATAAAGATCGATTTTTAGTTTTTCAAATCTAAGCTCTAAAGGCTTCGTATACTTATAAAGAGTCGTTAAAATTTAGACTTCTTACAATTTGCACTTAAGTTTTGAAAAAATCACACTTCTCATTACGATTTACTGCTAATAGTGTAAATTAATTATCAAATAGGAATCTAAAACCGCCTATGTGTTTTCTGTTTAAAACCAAAGTATCATCTTTGTCCACGTAAATTAAAAATGATATTTAGGATGTGTGGAATTGTATGTGCCTTTGATGTAAAGGAAAGTACCGAAGTGTTGAGGCCCCAAATATTGGAAATGGCTAAGAAAGTACGGCATAGAGGCCCGGACTGGAGTGGAATATACTCAAATGACAAAGCTATCTTGGCTCATGAAAGGCTGGCTATTGTGGATCCGGCCTCGGGGAAGCAACCACTGATCAGTGAAGATGGAAAACTGATCCTGGCAGCGAACGGTGAAATCTATAACCACAGGGAACTTAGAAAGCAATTTGATGGCAGCTATAATTTTAGAACAGAATCTGATTGTGAGGTGATCTTAGCTTTGTATCAAAAGAAAGGTCCGGCTTTTTTAGATGAGATGAATGGGATTTTTGGTTTTGCTATTTATGATACTGAGAAGGACACTTATTTTGTAGCCCGCGACCATATGGGAATCATTCCATTGTATATGGGATGGGATAAGAATGGCACCTTCTATGTGGCCTCAGAATTAAAGGCTTTAGAGGGAATCTGTACAAAAATTGAACTATTTCCTCCCGGGCATTACATGGAAAGCACCGATGGTATACTAAAGCAATGGTACAGCCGCGATTGGATGGAGTATGAGGCAGTAAAAGATAACGAGACAAGCATAGAGGCGATCCGTGATGCCCTGGAAGCTGCGGTACACCGTCAACTAATGTCTGATGTTCCTTACGGAGTTTTACTTTCCGGTGGTTTAGATTCGTCTGTAACTTCTGCAATTGCCAAGAAATATTCCCAGAAACGAATAGAATCTGACGATACTTCAGAAGCCTGGTGGCCCCAGCTTCACTCTTTCTCTGTAGGCCTGGAAGGATCTCCAGACCTTGCAGCTGCTAAAAAAGTAGCCGCTCATATTGGAACCGTTCACCATGAAATAAAATTCACCATACAGGAAGGTCTGGATGCCATCAAAGATGTGATCTACAACCTGGAAACCTACGATATAACAACCATAAGGGCATCTACCCCTATGTATTTGATGGCCAGGGTCATTAAATCGATGGGAATAAAAATGGTGCTTTCCGGTGAAGGGGCAGACGAGTTGTTTGGGGGCTATCTGTATTTTCATAAGGCACCTAACCCAAAGGAGTTCCATGAAGAAACGGTGCGAAAATTAAAGAAACTTCATATGTATGATTGCTTGAGAGCCAATAAGTCATTAGCGGCTTGGGGAATAGAAGGCAGGGTGCCATTCCTGGATAAGGAATTTATGGATGTAGCTATGAGGATCAACCCCAAGGATAAGATGATCAATGGGGAGCGAATGGAAAAATGGGTAGTGCGCAAGGCCTTCGAATCTTATCTCCCGGAAAGCGTAGTCTGGAGACAAAAAGAACAGTTTTCAGATGGGGTAGGCTATAGCTGGATAGATACCCTTAAAGAGATGGTGGACCAGGAAGTGACAGATGAACAATTAGCCAATGCAAAATTTCGTTTTCCAATACAAACACCCGGATCTAAGGAGGAATTTTATTACCGGTCTATTTTTGAATCACATTTCCCTTCAGATGCTGCCGCCTTATGTGTGCCTCAGGAGGCCTCAGTAGCCTGCAGTACGCAGATAGCATTGGAATGGGACGAAGCCTTTAAGAACATGAACGATCCTTCAGGAAGAGCCGTTGCAAATGTTCATTCAGATGCGTATGTAAAATAACACCAATTTCAAATTAATTGGGTTTTTAAATTTGTGAGCAGGAAGCACCCGGATGGGTGCTTCTTTAATTATTGTCTTATCTTATTTTAAACAAAAGTCATATAAGTTAGTAAGACTATTACAGAAATTAAAATGGGTCCCAGGCCACCCAGGACCAGTCCACCGAACCTAAAATCTCTTTGTTCTAATAGCCCTGTACTGTAAGCAATGGCATTGGGAGGTGTAGAAATTGGTAAAAACAAGGCCATAGAGGCACAGAAACCTATCACCAAAGGCAGAACAACCGGGTTGTTAAAGGTTAGGACAATCCCAATAGGTATCAGTACAGTTGCCGTTGCTGTATTGCTCATAACATTAGATAAGATGACGGTAAGAAACGCAAATAAAAATACCAGCACATAAAAATTCAGCTCAAAATCCTTGATCTTTTCGACATAGAAATTTGCCAATCCGGTTTCTTTAATGGCAAGACCTAATGCAAGGCCACCAGCTACCAGCATAAGCGTATCCCAGGGAAGCTTACGAACATCATCTCCATTTACGATCCCGGACATTGTCAACAGGATTATTGGTAACAAGGAGACCACAGAAGCCGGAATACCGTGTAATTTTTCTGTAAGCCAAAGCATTAAGGTTAGCCCAAGTACTGCAAGAACTATTCGTTTTTTAATAATTTCAAATTTTAATGATTCCACATCCTCACTGGGTACTTCCTCCGGAATCGAGATGTTCAATTTTTTTGTTTTGGGGATGTATTTTTTGGTCAAGAGAAACCAAAACAATACCGTTAGAAGTATGGCCATTGGAAAACCGATCATCATCCATTCCAGGAATCCTATTTTAATACCGTGGCTGTTCAATGCTTCCACTGCAATAGCATTTGGAGGCGACCCAATAATGGTTCCCATACCACCAATAGCTGCAGCACCTGCAATCCCAATCAGGATAGCTTTAGACATAGGTGCATTTTTACTCATAGTATTTAAAAAAGGAAGCACAGAGGCAATCATCATTGCCGTTGTAGCGGTATTAGACATCACCATGGAAAAAAGGGCGGTAGTGAGCATTAAACCCAGAAGTATTTTTTTTGGAGCAGTGCCAAATTTGGTTATTGATAATCTAAAAATAGTTTTGTCCAGATTGGTTTTACTCATCGCCTCAGCGATAAAAAATCCACCCAACATCAGCCAAATTACACTGCTAGACCAGGAATTGATATAGCCAATATAATGTTGCCTTACATTATCCGGATCTACTTGTGAATAATAGCTGTTCATAGAGAAAATGAGAAATCCGAAGATCATTAATCCAACAGCAAATGGGGGAATGGCTTCTGTTACCCAAAGACTAATTGCTAAGAATAATAGAAACAAAACATAGATCTGTGCCTGATCTAATCCTGGTTCATTGATAAAATAGGTAACTGTAAAAGCAAAAATAAGACTTAGCAAAAAGTAGATTATTCTACTTTGTATGTCAACCACTTTTTGGATATGAGACATAAATTTTAAGGAAACTGCTCTGGAATCAGCCATATAGATTTAATAATTATAATTAGAGTGTAAAATTAGGCCTCTTTCCTTCCTAAAAAGCTAACAAAAGTCATGGAATTTAGAAAAATCCCATATTCCCGGAAGACCATCAAAAATTGTTGTTAAATTGTTGATAACTTAAGCGCTTACATTTGCGTCAACCCCTATATTTCATGGGCTATTCCTTATATTTGTGAGATTACTTTTTACAAGGCTGTCCTCAGGGTTTTTAAGAAGATAAACCTATCTGATTTTTAACCTTTTAGGTACTTTTTTTGTGCATAGCCCAAATAGAGAGTAATCCGATCAAAATATCAACGAGAACAACATAATAGGTTTTATGAGCGACGATAAGAAGAAGAACGATTATTCGGCTGATAGTATTCAGGCCCTGGAAGGAATTGAACATGTAAGGATGCGTCCCTCCATGTACATTGGGGATGTTGGAGTAAGAGGGTTACACCACCTTGTATACGAGGTAGTAGATAACTCAATTGATGAAGCAATGGGTGGTCATTGTGATACCATTAGTGTCATCATTAATGAAGATAATTCTGTGTCTGTTAAGGATAACGGACGTGGTATTCCGGTAGATCTGCATAAAAAAGAAGGGGTTTCTGCCCTTCAGGTTGTGATGACCAAAATTGGTGCCGGCGGGAAATTTGATAAGGATTCTTACAAAGTTTCCGGGGGTCTTCACGGAGTAGGTGTTTCTGTGGTGAATGCCCTTTCCAATACTTTAAAAGCAACGGTTTACAGAGATGGTAAAGTATGGGAACAGGAATACGAGCGTGGTAAGGCCATGTATCCTGTAAAAAGTGTAGGTACTACCTCTGAGAGAGGTACTCTGATCACCTTCCATCCGGACGAGAATATCTTTTCTCAAACTATAGAATTCAGTTACGAAACCCTTTCCAACAGGATGCGGGAATTATCCTTTCTTAATAAGGGGATCACTATCACCATTACAGACAGGAGGGAAAAGGATAAAGATGGCGAATTTATTTCCGAAGTGTTCCATTCAGACGAAGGTCTAAAGGAGTTTATAAAATTCCTGGATGGCAACAGAGAATCCCTGATCAGGAACATAATTGCCATGGAAGGGGAAAAGAATGATATCCCGGTTGAGGTAGCTATGGTATATAATACAGGCTATACAGAAAACCTTCATTCCTATGTAAACAACATCAATACCCATGAAGGAGGAACCCACCTATCCGGGTTTAGAAGAGGATTAACTACTACTTTAAAGAAGTATGCAGATGCCTCCGGTATGCTCGATAAATTGAAATTCGAGATCCAGGGAGATGATTTCAGGGAAGGACTTACGGCTATTATTTCTGTAAAGGTGCAGGAGCCTCAGTTCGAAGGACAGACCAAAACAAAACTGGGAAACAGGGAAGTTTCCTCAGCGGTTAGTCAGGCTGTTTCTGAAATGCTTACCAACTATCTGGAAGAAAATCCGGACGATGCTAAGATAATTGTACAAAAGGTGATCCTGGCAGCACAGGCAAGGCATGCGGCCAGCAAGGCTCGTGAAATGGTGCAGCGGAAGAGCGTTATGAGCGGCGGTGGACTTCCAGGAAAACTATCCGATTGTTCAGAACAAGATCCCACTTTATGTGAAGTGTTCCTTGTGGAGGGAGATTCTGCGGGAGGTACAGCAAAACAGGGGAGAGACAGGAATTTTCAAGCAATTTTACCCTTGAGAGGAAAGATCCTTAATGTTGAGAAGGCTATGCAACACAAGGTCTTCGAAAATGAGGAGATCAAAAACATCTATACGGCCCTGGGGGTAACCATAGGGACAGAAGAAGACAGCAAGGCGCTTAACCTGGAAAAGTTGCGCTATCACAAAGTGATCATTATGTGTGATGCCGATGTGGATGGTAGCCATATTGAGACCTTGATCCTTACGTTTTTCTTCCGATATATGCGGGAATTGATAGAAGCAGGCCATGTTTATATAGCCACTCCGCCACTGTATTTGGTAAAAAAGGGAAGCAAGAAGAATTATGCCTGGAATGACAAGGAACGAGATGCTATTGCCGATACCTTTAAAGGAGGAGTAAGCATTCAGCGCTATAAAGGTTTAGGAGAAATGAATGCCGAACAACTTTGGGACACTACCATGAATCCGGGATTCAGAACACTTAGGCAGGTAACTATAGATAATGCCTCAGAAACTGATAGAATCTTCTCCATGTTGATGGGGGATGAGGTTCCGCCAAGAAGGGCATTTATAGAGAAAAATGCCGTTTATGCGAACATTGATGCATAAAAAAGGCTGTTACACAACAAAAACTCGCACCCCCGGTGCGAGTTTTTTAGTTTTAGGCAAAATTATAACGATATGAAAAATCTACTTTTTGCTATGATGATGTTTTGTGTCTTAGCTACACAGGCTCAGGGAAATGCAAATGATCTTTTTGCCGCAGGTCTGAACGATGCAGAAACATTTATGAATGACTATCTGGCTCCTGTCTCAGAAGGTGCCATTTACAGTATTTCGGGCTCCTGGTTCAATACCGGAGATGCTAAGCCTTTAGGAGGCTTTGAGATCTCTATTATTGGGAATATAACCGGCTTTAAGAACAAAGAAGATAAAAAGACTTTTGTTTTGAATACTGCCGATTATGAAAACCTTCAGTTTGTTGATGGAAGTCCTTCTAAAACGGTATCCTCAGCTTTAGGAGATATAGAGGGGATCCGGGTCTTTGTAGAGGCAGAAATAGCTCCGGGAGTCACCTCCAGAGAAGAATTTGACCTGCCTACCGGACTGGCATCTGAGGGTATTAATTTTATCCCTTCCGGGTATTTACAGGGAAGTGTTGGGTTGATAAAGGGTACCGAAATAAAAGCGCGTTTCCTTCCAAAAATTAAAACAGATGATGTCGCTATTGGCCTGTATGGTATTGGTATACAACATGAATTTACTAAACATCTGCCGGCAGATAAGATATTGCCTGTAGCTATTTCCGGCGTTATTGGATACACACATATTAATGGCACTTACGATTTTACAGATACTAATATTATAGCAGGATCCGATCAAA
>CBDUON010000019.1:0-23577 GCA_965368835.1 uncultured Eudoraea sp.
GATACCTTGGCATCTACAGCCATGATCTTATCATCAGAGGTCTTTAAAACCGGATTAATTTCAAAAAGACTGGCATCACTTTGTTCGTACGCCTTGTACAAAGAGGTAATAAATTTTGTCATTTCCTTAAATGCTGTACCTGACAAACCAAGGTTAAACGCAATTTTACGCGCTTGGAATGGCAATAATCCGGTAGATGGATCTACTTCCTCTGTAAAAATAAGATGCGGAGTTTTGTCAGCCACTTCCTCAATATCCATTCCTCCTTCTGTAGAATACATGATCATATTACGGCCCCGTGCTCTGTTCAAAAGAACAGAAACATAAAATTCACTTGTTTCACTTGCACCCGGATAATAGACATCTTCAGCTATAAGTACCTGATGAACCTTCTTCCCCTGCGCAGAGGTCTGAGGCGTTACCAAATTCATTCCAATGATCTGCCCCGCGATCTCTTCAACTTCTTTAAGGTTCTTGGCAATTTTTACACCTCCTCCTTTTCCCCGGCCACCTGCGTGTACCTGGGCCTTGATAACATGCCAGGAAGTGCCTGTATCAATGGTTAATTGTTTAGCAGCATCTACCGCTTCCTTAGCATTATGCGCCACTATACCTCGTTGTATACGAACGCCAAAACTTGCCAAAATTTCTTTTCCCTGATATTCGTGAAGATTCATACGGTTGTTATGTTAGTTGCTTGCAAAAATAGGAAACACAGCGGAGTTTCACTAAATAAATTAAACTTGTCCTTAAATATTAAAATCCTTAAAATCTAATGGATCGAAATTTCTGAAATGTCCGTTCATATCAATTAATTCCTTGGTCCTGTCTACTTCTTTAAGGACCTTTATGGTCTGATCCAAATGTCTTCGTATAAAAGCCAGTCTGTCGCTCTCTTTGATCAGTTGCATTAACTCGTATTCCTGTTCGAAGGACAGACCCATTTTATGAGCCAGCATATATGGATTAAACTTATCTGCCGGAATCTTTTCAAAATGCACTCCCATGAGATCATAAAGTTCTTGAATTCTATCGAGCACTGCTTCTTTCGCCTGTATGTCACCATCATTGATGGATTCTAAAAATTTCACCTCTCCACCTGCATACAATTTGCCTTCCATTTCATTTTCAAAGGTCATTACCTGAAAGATCTGTCTGCCCACACAGGTTACATCCATGGATCCATTCTCATAAGTGGTTACCACATCTACCAGTTGGACCTCTGTACCAAATACGATCCTGTCATTTATATAGACCGGGATGCCGAAAGTGATAGCGTCTTTTCTGCAATCGTTGATTAACTCCTTGTAACGGTCCTCAAAAATATGGAGCGGTACGGTTTCACCTGGGAAGAATACAGTTTGTAGTGGAAAGAAGGGTAATTTCACGGACTAATTTTGGTAAAAATACAAAGACAGGCTGGGCATCGCAAGTTTAAAATTCAGAGAATATTGTTATATATGTAACTAATTGTTGTATTTTTTTATTTATCGCACTTTATTTTGGGTTAAAAGCCTGAGAAGAGTAGCTTTGTACCAAAGTTACGCCATGAAGCATTCAGATCTCTTAAAGATTACCCAGAAATATGGGGCGCCAGTATATGTATATGATTCTGAAAAGATCATTTCTCAGTTTAACAGGTTGACAAAAGCCTTTGGCAATGTTCCTAAACTAAAGTTGAATTATGCCGCCAAGGCTTTATCCAATATATCTATCCTCCGATTGATGAATAGTTTGGGGAGCGGACTAGACACGGTATCCATACAGGAAGTACAGCTGGGATTAATGGCGGGGTTTCAACCCCAGGATATTATCTATACTCCGAATGGCGTCTCCTTAGAAGAAATAGAAGAGGCTTCAAAATTAGGAGTTCAAATCAATATTGATAATCTTTCCATTCTGGAACAATTCGGCACTAAGCACCCGCAGGTCCCTGTTTGTATTCGTATTAATCCACATGTGATGGCAGGTGGTAATTCTAACATTTCGGTGGGCCATATTGATTCTAAATTTGGGATCAGTATACATCAGATACCACATTTACTCAGGATCGTAGAACTTACAAAAATGAACATCAACGGGATTCATATGCATACAGGCAGTGACATCCTTGATATTGATGTTTTCTTATACGCCTCAGAAATATTATTTGATACGGCTAAGCATTTTAAAGGACTTGATTTTATCGACTTTGGAAGCGGATTTAAGGTTCCTTATAAAGAAGGAGACATACAGACCAATGTGGAAGAGCTGGGTCAAAAATTAACCGGGAGATTTAATGAATTCTGCCAGGAGTATGGAAAGGATCTCACGCTTGCCTTTGAGCCGGGCAAATTTCTGGTAAGCGAAGCCGGATCATTCTTAGCCAAAGTAAATGTGGTAAAACAAACAACCTCCACCGTATTTGCCAGTGTTGATTCCGGATTTAATCATCTGATTCGTCCAATGCTATATGGTTCCTCCCACGAGATCATCAACATATCTAACCCAGACGGCAGAGAACGCTATTACTCGGTTGTCGGGTATATTTGTGAGACGGACACTTTTGGAAATAACCGTAGGATCAACGAAATCTCTGAGGGTGACATCTTGTGCTTCCACAATGCCGGCGCCTATTGCTTTACCATGGCCAGCAATTACAATTCCAGATACCGGCCTGCTGAAGTGCTTTGGCATGAAGGGAAGGCATATCTGATACGGGAAAGAGAGACTTTTGATGACATCATTCGAAATCAGGTAGACCACACCTCATTGTTCGAACCTGTCATAGAAAAAGTGGTTGCTAAATAAGAAACTAATCCATAATTTTTGTCAACAAAGGGAGCTGGCATCGTTTTTGAATTAAAATGACAAGTGATCCTTAAAATAAAGCGTAGACATATTCGTTATTTTAGTGATATGTGTACGACTATGTTCACAAAGTAAGAGCTATGAAAAAATTTCAAGTATCAACCCTTGTTGTAATAATGACGCTGGTTTTAGCGCTAAACGTGCAAGAAGCACAGAGTCAGAAGGTAGATTGGCTTAGTTGGGAAGAAGCAACTGAATTAGCGAAAACTGAGGCAAATCCGAAAAAAATATTTATCGATGTGTATACCGATTGGTGCGGATGGTGCAAAAGAATGGATAAGGATACCTTCCAAAACCCACAGGTGGCTGCCTATATGAGTGAGAATTTTTATATGGTGAAGATGGATGGGGAAGGAAAAGAACCCATTAAATTTAAAGGAAAAACGTATACCTATGTAGCTTCTGGAAGAAGAGGTTATCATCAATTTGCAGCTTCCTTACTTCAAGGTCGACTAAGTTATCCTACGGTAGTATTTCTGGATGAGAAATTGAATATGCTTTCACCGGTTCCCGGCTATCAAAAACCAGAACCTTTTTTAAACATCGCCCGTTATTTCGGGGATGATGTGTACAAAGAAAAAGATTGGAAAACGTATAGCGGACAAGGCAAATAAGTAAGCCTACCTGCTGTAATTAGGGGATTCTTTTGTAATTGTGACATGATGAGGATGGCTTTCAGCGATCCCGCTGCTTGTGATCTTAACAAAACGCCCTTTTTCTTTGAGGGTATTAATATCTTTAGCACCACAATACCCCATTCCAGCTCTTAGTCCACCCACAAATTGATGAATACTTTCAAACAGGTCGCCTTTGTAAGGTACTCTGCCCACTATCCCTTCCGGAACCAATTTCTTAATATCATCTTCCACATCCTGAAAATACCTGTCCTTGCTCCCGTGCTTCATAGCCTCCACAGAACCCATTCCACGATACGATTTAAACTTTCGGCCTTCGTAAATAATGGTTTCTCCCGGAGATTCTTTTGTGCCAGCCAATAATGATCCTAGCATTACTGTATCCGCACCTGCTGCAATTGCCTTTGGTATATCACCGGTATAACGAATTCCTCCATCTGCGATCACAGGAACGCCGCTGCCTTTAATAGCAGCTGCCACTTCCAGCACAGCTGAAAATTGGGGAAAACCAACTCCGGCAACTACCCTTGTAGTACATATAGAACCTGGTCCGATTCCTACTTTTACAGCATCAGCACCAGCCTCCACCAAATACTTGGCGGCTTCACCGGTTGCTATATTTCCAACAATCACTTCCAGCGAAGGAAACTTCTTCTTTACTTCTTTTAATACGGACACAACACCCTTGGAATGTCCATGTGCAGTATCTATCACTACAGCATCCACACCTGCCTTTACGAGTGCAGTTGCCCTCTCAATTACGTCTGGTGTAACACCCAAAGCAGCCGCTACCCGCAACCTTCCATATTGGTCCTTATTGGCAATGGGTTTCTGTGTTAACTTGGTAATGTCCCGGAAAGTAATTAGGCCCACGAGTTTGTTATCGGCATTTACTACCGGTAATTTTTCAATTTTATGCGCTTGTAAAATCTCTTCTGCCTGCTCTAAGGAGGTTCCTTCTGCAACCGTAACCAAATTCTTTGAAGTCATTACTTCAGATACAGGTCGGTCGTCGTTCTTCTCAAATCTGAGATCCCGGTTGGTTACGATCCCAATAAGCTTTTTATCCTTATCTACTATGGGAATACCGCCAATGCTATGCTCCCTCATATTAGCTTTGGCATCTCCTACCAGTGCATCCTTTGGTAAGGTTACAGGGTCCAGGATCATCCCGCTTTCGGCTCGTTTTACCTTTCTCACCTTTAAGGCCTGCTCCTCAATACTCATGTTCTTATGCAGCACACCTATACCGCCTTCCTGAGCCATGGCAATGGCCATTTTGGATTCGGTCACCGTGTCCATTGCTGCAGATACAATAGGAATATTGATGGTAATATTTCGTGTAAATTTTGTTTGAATACTTACATCCCTGGGTAGAACGTTAGAAAATGCGGGGACCAATAGGACGTCATCGTAGGTGAGTCCTTCTCCAAGAATCTTATTTAGGTGGGCTTCCATGCAATTAAGGATTAATTGCGTGCAAATGTACGTTATTTTTTAACGGCCTAAGCAATTGTAATATAGTTTTGGAGAGCTATTATACTTTTTTAACAGCTTGAAAGATGACGATTACGGAAGAAAGTAGAAAGGTTGCTGTCATAAGTATTCCTGAGAGCACAACTATATACTTTAGCCAAAGGATCCCAAGCCACAGGCCATAAATACCCCCAAAAGTCAGCACTACAGATACAAATGGTTCAATGGTTAAAAACAATTTAAGTCGCTGTGGCAACTTAGTTAACCATACCAAAGCACCTAACAGAAAGAAAATTAGCGACATGGAAAGAATATGTGTATGAATAATGGTAAGCATTTCACGAGGGCTTTTTTTGAATTTCATGACCTCTGCGTTTTCTATCTCTTCATTGCCAAGATAATTTTCCACAATGCCTTCGGGCGATGTCGTACTGGTTTGAGTCACAAATAAGAGTCCGGTGTAGAACCCAATAGAAAGCACCAAAACAAAGGATACGATAAACCACTTTATGCCCTGGGGTAATTTCAATAGAATACCGTTTACCTCCATTAGATCAATTGCTTTTTTTGCAAGATTCCTATAGTTTGAAGTAAGTTATCAATAGACATTGTCATGGATCTGACCGAAATAGTTGCCCCGGCAATTCCATCGATATTCGTCTTGTAATTAACTCTGTCATCTCCTCCTAATCCCATAAACTGTCTCAGCCATCTTTTGCTACCAATTTCCCCACCGTATTCTTCTCGATAAATAAGCACCTTTGTGTGAATAATTTCCATTTTAACATTGAAAATAACGAGATAGTCAAAGTCAGCGGTTTTACTGGGGGCTTTGTCTAAATAAACATAGCCCAAAGAGACATCCTTCCTGGTTATCTTATAAAAATTTTCCGTCGTAATTCTGGCAGGAAGATCTCGATTTATTTCTACTGGTATATCAAAACTAATTTTTTGAAAATCATCTGAATCGAAGACTTTAGATATTTCCTTATGTACCATTTTCTCAAGGGTATTTTTATCGCCCTCATAACTCAAAAAGGTTAAAATGGCAATAAAAAAAACTCCAATGGATTTGAAATATACCATATCACGAAAGTACTAATTTAGAATTACTCTTAATAATAACTCTTTAATAATTGATTGGTTTTCTGCCGTGTGCAACTGCCTAAAACCATACTCCTATTCCGAAATTTAGTCGGTTATTGACATCTGATCCTTCTGCTGCATTACTCCTAAATTGATAATCCCCTTTTACTACTACCCCTGGGGCAATATGATAGGTTAATCCCGTGGTAATGTCTGTGCGATCATAGGTGTCATTTTTTTGGAGGGCACCTGCCGTGTTTGCATGAGTATCATACTTTTCAAATCTGGTAAATGCAAACAATTTTTGCTGATTAGTTAAGGGAAGTAAGTTAAAGGCACCTTCCAGGTACCAACCTTGCAAGGCACTACCCAAATCCCTCCCGGTAATGGTGTTATACGCTTCAGTATCCGTCAGTGAGGTATGTATAAACTGACCTCTGGCCGTAAAACGTTGGTAGGCGTAGCGTGCATCCAGTCCTATCATCCTTATGCCAATATTGGCACCATCCAATTCTTCGACATCATCATCTGCCTGTGTTCTACCCATATACGTTGCCAGGCCAAGTCGCAATCCGGGAATACCATAATAATCGAGCTTTGCGGATAAAGTTGGACTGTCTATTGTAGATTGAATCGCTTTTTGCCTTCCTCCCCTTAGACCGTTGGAACCACCCAAAAATCCATTGACACCACCTTCATCATTGAACTCCGTAGACCTAAAACCATTGAAAACGTACGCCTGATACCCCAGAGAGACTGTGTTTATCCTCCCTGTAACCCCAATTCCTATTTCTCTCCAGGTTGTTGGAATTATAGCATTGTCCATTGCAGGCCGTTCCGTTCCGTTAAAAGTAGTGGGTTCATGGAATTCATTGATAATTCCCATGGGTACTAACATAAGTCCACCTCTAAGATTAACATTATTGGCCACATTATAATTTACAAATGCCTGCTCAACAAATATTTCTTCTACATGCTCTACTTCTATTTCAGTTACAAACTGTGTCTTGTCATTAAAACGATATCCAAATAACAACACTAGCCTTTGAACATCTAATTCTCCGTTGTCGCCTTCTGGTTGATTGTAGAGGATTTCTCCATAAGCTCCAACAGTTACGGCTGAAGCATAATTCCCGGATAACAATCGTTGTGCTGCATTCAATTGTTTTTGGGGATCTAATGTGATCGAATCAGTCACTGTTTGCGAATAGGTCGTGACCGAAACTATAAATATGCAGAGGTATAAAATACGCTTCATTAAATGCTTGTATTTATTTAGACTTCTTAAAAATAATAGTAATAAAGGAGCAAATATAGAATCCCATTTTCTAAACCCCAAATATTATTTATATTAATTCTAAATAATTTTCAACAGCTATTCCCGGACAAGTTTATCTATGAATATAACAGTACTAATGATAAGCAGAGAAGACCTGAGTGGCCTGGTTAAAGGCTGCTTCAAATACCGTCCAGGTTACATTGGTATCTGCTTTTTTTGAAGTAAAATACGATAGCATCTTTTCGGTAGGCATATTGCCGGTTAGCTCATCTTTTGCCATAGGACAGCCTCCAAATCCCTGAATGGCCCCATCGTACCGTCTGCAGCCTGCCTTATACGCAGCATCTATCTTTTCGTGCCAGGTACCAGGAGTAGTGTGTAAATGAGCGCCAAATTCCACAGCCGGATACATAGGAATTAAATTGGAGAACAGATAGGAAATGATCTCTGGCGTAGAAGTCCCTACTGTGTCTGAAAGGGATAAGATCTTTACCCCCATAGAGGTCAGTTTCTCTGTCCACTCCCCCACTATGTCTACATTCCACGGATCACCATATGGATTACCAAAACCCATAGATATATAAACCACTACTTCTTTCCCGGACTTAGAGGCTAAATCCAGTATCTCCTTTAAGATCTCAGTAGACTGGGCTATGGTCTTATGGGTATTCCGCATTTGAAAGTTTTCTGAGATTGAAAATGGATATCCCAGATAATCTATGGCCCCGTAATTACAAGCGTCCTGTGCTCCTCTTACATTTGCCACTATGGCCAATAATTTAGAAAGATTATGTTGTAAGTCCAGTCTTTCTAAAACCTCAGCAGTATCTGCCATTTGAGGGATGGCCCTGGGCGAGACAAAACTGCCAAAATCGATCGTATCAAATCCGCAACTTAACAGAGATTGTAGATATAGAATTTTCTTTTCGGTAGGTATAAACATCTTGATCCCCTGCATGGCATCTCTGGGACATTCAATTATTTTAACCTTCTCAGACATAAATGAAAATTATTCTACCCTTCAAAATTACCATTATTTATAGGATAATAACAGGTAAAGACCTATCCCTGTAAAAACTAATATTTGCAGCCATTTTAAAAAAAATGGAGCTTTTGGGTGCTTCTGCAGATACCCGGAAATAGACCCGGCCAATACTGCAATTGCAGAAAAAATCAAAAAAGAGATCAACATAAAAAGAACTCCTAGAACATAAAATTGAAGCGTTGTACTTAAAAAGGTGCTAAAAAGGAAGCCCGGAAAAAACGCCAGAAAGAATATGGTAACCTTTGGATTCAGAACATTCATCACAAATCCCTGGCGGTACAATTCCCAAAGTGTTTTTTTAGGTTTATTTAGTGTTTCTATAGAGATCCTCGCCTCTGCACGCCAAACACGAAATGCCAAATAGAAAAGATAGATGGCCCCAAATAGTTTGATCGCAAAAAACAAAGAGGGATTTACGCTGATGATCGCAGACACGCCAAAAGCTAACAGCGTAGTGTGCACAAGACAGCCGGAGATCAATCCTGCAGTTGTGGCCAGACCATATTTCTTACCATGAGCAATGCTTTGGGTAAGAACATAAATATTATCGGGACCGGGAAAGATGGCCAATGTAGCAGTGGCCAGTGCAAACGCCCATAAGATCTCAAAATTCACTTTTTTCTGCGCTTTTGAATGAATAACAAACAAACGTACTTTTTTATATCTTACAAAAAATTCACCAATGAAAATTTATCTTAGCCTTATCGCCCTTGTCATGGCCTTTTCTGCCCTTGGCTTTAACCAAACAACTATGACCGCTGAAAATTCCCTCTCTGCTACAAAAATGGATAACGACAGCCTGCTGCGCCATGTGGTCTTGTTTAAATTCAAGGAAGGAACTACTAAAAAGCAATTGGAGGAGGTAGAGACTGCCTTTGTAGCTCTTAAAAACAAGATCCCGGAAATAGTGTCGTTAGAATGGGGTCTGAATAATAGTCCGGAAGGTCTAAACAAAGGATTTACGCATTGCTTTTTTCTCACCTTTGCAAGTGAAGCAGCTCGTGAGGTATATCTGCCACACCCAGACCACAAGGCTTTTGGAGCCTTATTAGGACCTTCATTAGAGGATGTGCTGGTAATTGACTACTGGACTCCTTAAGAGCTCTTAGCTAGAAGCGCTTTGTTTATTTGTTTTATTAAAGCGGGACCTTCGTATACAAACCCTGTCCATAGCTGAACAAGACTGGCGCCAGCTTCTAATTTCTCCAGGGCATCGGCTGCAGAATGTATACCACCTACCCCAATAATTGGGAATGACCTGCCACTTTTATCTGCTAAGAATCTTATTACCTCTGTACTTCTGTTTTTAAGTGGTGAACCACTTAAACCTCCCGCTTCTTCCACTAGAATACAATCTGACTTTAGGTCCTTTCTTTCAATGGTTGTATTGGTGGCGATCACGCCATCGAGCTTTGTTTCCTTAACAATATCTATAATATCTAGCAACTGCTCATCGGAAAGATCCGGAGCAATTTTTAAAAGGATGGGGCGTATTTTGATCCCTTTTTTTTGGGCCAGGCGTGTATTTTCCAGTTTTAGGGATTTCAAAAGAGCAGTTAAAGGAGCTTTCTCCTGTAATTTTCGTAAACCGGGTGTATTGGGAGAACTCACATTCACCACAAAATAATCTACATCATCATACAAGGCCTTAAAGCAAATAAGGTAATCCTGCGCAGCCTCTTCATTTGGCGTAACCTTATTCTTGCCAATATTTCCCCCGATCAAAACTTTGTGTTCCTTTTTTAATCTTTCCACGGCCGCCATCACACCCTCATTGTTAAATCCCATTCGGTTAATGATAGCCTTGTCTGCCTTCAATCTAAATATCCGTTTTTTAGGATTCCCTGCCTGTGCTTTGGGCGTAAGGGTTCCAATCTCAACAAAACCAAAGCCAAAATTGGACAGTTCATTATACAGCACAGCATTTTTATCGAATCCGGCGGCAAGTCCAACAGGGTTCTTAAACTTTAAGCCAAATACCTCTCTTTCCAACCGGGGATCCTCAACAGCATATAATTTGCGGAAAAGACCTGAAAGGCCAAGTTGGGTAGTAAGCTTAATAGCCCAAAACGAGAAATGATGTACTTTCTCAGGATCGAATAAAAAAAGTAAAGGTCTGATGATCGCTTTGTACATAGCAGTTTTTGAATGGCAAAAGTACAAACTTCGGCAACGTTTTTTTACGAATTTTTACACTAATTCGAAGCAGTTCTATTCCGGATTTCTGGGCGGATATGGCTGAGGAATTACTTGAAATGGAATTCTATTGGCCGTGGCGCATAATTCCAGATAACGATCGTATTGTTTTGGATTGAAGAGCATAAGTAATCGCCTGTCATAATCCTTGGTATTTGCAAGGACCTGATCTTTTAATACCTTGTATTTAGTTGCCAGGGCCTCAAGATCTTCCGTTTTACTCTGGGGATGCGTATCAAAAAGTTGGGTGATCTCCTCCTGATACACCTTATTGGATAACTTGAGTTCTGCCGTCCATTCATCCATTTTCTGAATCTGTTCTTTGTTCAATTGAAATACCTGAATTATGGTTTCCGCAGAACTCCCGCCAAGACCCAGCATACAATCCCGGTCCTGGGCGCTCAATGAAAATACAAGCATTCCAATGAAAAAAAAGAAGATTTTATGTTTTACAGTAATTATCATAGATCCCAATATAGTTGTCTTATCCTGATTAACTGAATAATCATTGGTTTAGTATTCTTCCCTATATAAATAAAAAAACCCTCCGAGGAGGGTTTTAAATGTACTATGATAATTCTTACTATTTCAGAGCAATACTAAGTCGGGCAAATAGGAATCTACCTCCTATTCCAAATTGCTGCGCTCTACGAGACCAGTCAAATCGACCAGAACTTCTGTTTCCAAAAGAATCTTCCGCTCTGTCCGGATAAATATCGAACAGGTTGTTAGCCCCAATTGTCAAAGTAAAGTTTTCTGAAGCCTTATACCCCAGTGAAAGATCTGTAACCACCTTGGTCCCAAATACCTGCTGATTAGCTATAGTTGTAGTGGCTTCGGTTACTTCTCCGAAATAAACATTACGAAGGAAGATCACGAATTTATTTGAAAGAAAAGTGTTAGATAAATTTACCTTTGTTCTTGGAACAGCTTCTTCTAAATACACCCTGCTATCTTCAGGAAAATAAGTGTCAATCAGACCTGCATCTCTCAATACATCAGAAGCATTGATATCACCTACCTTTTTGGTTTTAGATAAAGTACCAGCAAGCACTGATTTCATTCTCCAACTATCTGAAAGAATAGCATCATGAGTTACTACAAGATCTAGTCCTTTTGATTCAGTATCGATCGCATTTGCAAAGAACGAAGCTGCCGTAGCATTGGCTTGTCTCAGCAGATTATCGAGTTCTGTTCCTGTTCCCGGGCCGGCAAACTGACCGGTATAGACTACTCTGTCATCTATTTTCACAAAGTATCCATCTACTGTAATAGTAAGATTTGCAGATGGAATCTTGGAGGTTAACCCCAGACTAATACTTTTGGAAGTTTCCTCCTTTAAGGATGGAATTCCTAGTAAATTAGCAGCCTTGCTATCATTGGCAAAGGTTCCCACTTCCTGTGGATTTCCAAAATTGTCAAAAATAGTAGACGTAGAATTGAAGTTAAGCTGATGTAATGAAGGTGCCCTGAATCCTGTATTCAATGCGCCCCTAAAATTTAAATTTTCCGTTGCTTTGATACGGGCGGCCAGTTTAAAATTAATAGTAGATCCAAAATCACTGTAATTTTCATAACGGGTAGCAAAACTCGCTAAAAAAGCTTCTGAAAAATCGGCTTCAAGGTCCAGATATCCGGCTATACTGCTTCGTCCTCTGGACAAGGCATTGGTTGGAGCAAAACCAGGAAAAACCTGAGATCCTCCCGGACGTGAAGCGTCAAAAAAGTCGACTGCCGGTTGTTGCGAAGCCAATTTAACTACTTCCCCATTCGCAGTGTATTGTGCATAGGATGCTTCTTCACCAGGAACGATTTCATAATTTTCCGTTCTGTATTCAGATCCAAAGGCCACATTGAAACCATTTAAAACATCATCATAGAATTTTGAAATATCTAAATTGGTAGTATTCTGTGAAAATGAGAATCCTCCGGCATCAAAAGTGGTAGGCGATCCGTTTTGAAGGGACGCGTTATACGTATTCCCTATCACATATAAAAAGGAGTTCTGGCCATAGGAATTACTAAGATCTACATTCCAGTCCCCTATCATCCCTTTGATTCCCAGTGCAAAGGACTCATCTTTAACGTTAGAGTTGATCTCAGGAAGGAAGCCGTTAAAATATGCCGGTGTATATGTCCTGCTTTGGTTTGGCAACCTGTAAAAGCCTGCAGAATTACCATTTCTAGAACTTATGCCTGCAAAGGAATAGAGCTCTGTTCCATTATCATCTAGAGGTAAAGAGAAGTTCGCAAAAAATCGTCCTCCGCGTAAAGCAGATTGCCCTACCCTCATATTAAAATCACTACGTTCCAGACCACGGGCAGCTAGTTCTGCAGTAGTATTATCCCCGGAAAGAATAGGTTGTAAATCGGCCTTGGTAGTGGCTCCCTGAGTGTCAATGCCAGCAGCATTCGCATACTGTAATACATCCGTTACATCATCATCCAAAAGCAATGAAAGGTCGGCACCGTCTGCTCTTGCAAATCGTTCAACGGTATTGTATAAATTAAATACATCTCCTTCCCATTCTTTCATTCTGCCGTATTCTTGCCGAACATCAAAATCTCCGGATAAGGTTAAAAATCCACCTCTTTCTCCCATGGAAATTCCATAGCTACCTGCAACATTGGTAGTGGCTCCATCAGAACCACCTGTTTGATCATTCGCATTTTTTGAAAAATTGGCTCCTGTAGTTGTTGTCAAAACCAATTCGTTTACAGTACGGTTTAAAATTATATTGATAACCCCGGCTATGGCATCGGATCCGTACTGAGCAGCAGCTCCATCACGGAGTACTTCAATACGTTGGATAGCTGCGGCAGGTATAGCGTTTAAATCTGTCCCAACACTACCTCTACCAAATGTTCCATTTACATTTACAAGTGAGGAAGTATGTCTTCTTTTACCATTGATAAGAACCAATACCTGATCTGGTCCTAATCCTCTTAGTGAAGCCGGATCAATATGATCTGTTCCATCGGAAATGGTTTGTGTATTAGAAGTAAAGGATGGTGCCACATAATTCAATATCTGGTTTAGGTTCACCTGTGGTGATACATTGGCGAGTTCCTTCACATCAATAACATCAACAGGGACAGTACTTTCGGTAGCTGTTCTGTTAGGGTTCCTGGACCCGGTAATGATAACCTCAGACAATTGCACCCCAGATACCAGGGTAATAGAGAGGATAGTACTATTTACCAGAACCTCATTGGGCTCAAAGCCAATATAAGAAACGATTAAACGATCGCCAACAACGGCATTTATCGTAAAGTTTCCATCAAAATCTGTTGTAGTACCTATCTGGGTACCTTTTTTAACTACGGAAGCTCCGGGTAATGGAGCGCCGTCTTCGTCTTTTACGGTCCCTGTAATCTGCGAATGCAGTAGTGTTAGAGAACCAAAAAAGAGGCAAAAAAATAGAAAGTAGTGTTTTTTCATAATTTGAGTATTTGAGTGATTAGTTCAATAAGGTAAGGAATACTGATACAAATCCTTAATAATTTGCTAATTATTTGTAATTCAGATTTTTACCTCAAAATCATTATAACAGGTATTTGAGCCTTCTTTACGATACACTACATTTGTTTAAAATAAAGATGTATGCAACCCATCATTGATCGATTTATTCGATACGTATCTATTGATACTCAGAGTGATCCTCACTCTAAAACCACGCCCAGCACTGAGAAGCAATGGGTTTTGGCCAAGCAGCTATTTGAAGAATTAAAGAGCATTGGTCTAACGGAAGTTACTATGGATGATAAGGGCTATATTATGGCCACCCTGCCTTCCAACGTAGAGAAAGAAGTACCTACTATTGGATTTATCTCCCATTATGATACGTCACCAGATTTTACTGCCACCAATGTAAAGCCCAGGATCATTGAAAACTACGATGGCAAGGAGATCCTGTTAAATAAAGAACTAAATATTCGTCTTTCCCCTGATTATTTTGAAGATCTCTTGCTCTACAAGGGACAAACCTTAGTCGTCACAGATGGCACTACGCTGCTGGGAGCTGATGACAAAGCAGGGATCACGGAGATCGTTACCGCCATGGAATACCTTATAGCTCATCCGGAAATAAAGCACGGGAAGATTCGTGTAGGCTTTACCCCTGATGAGGAAATAGGAAGGGGCGCCCATCATTTCGATGTTAAAAAATTTGATGCAGAGTGGGCATATACCATGGATGGAAGTCAGGTTGGAGAGCTCGAATATGAAAATTTTAATGCGGCCAGTGCCAAGATCACAGCCCATGGAAAAAGTGTACATCCGGGCTATGCAAAAAATAAAATGGTAAATGCCATAGGGATCATTACGGAACTGGCAAACAGCTTCCCTAAGCAGGAAGTGCCTGAACAAACTACAGGCAGAGAAGGATTTTATCACATTCATCACCTAACAGGTACAATTGAGAATGCCTCCCTGGAGTTGATCATAAGAGATCATGACAAAAAGGCTTTTGCAGCTAGAAAAAAATTCATTGAGGATTTGGTTGCTCAACTTAATAATAAACACAATAACTGTATAGAGTTGGAGCTAGAGGATCAGTACTACAACATGAGTGAAAAGGTAAAGCCGGTCTATCATATTGTTGAAATAGCCAAAGAGGCTATGGAGCTTCTGGGGATACCTCCGATTATTAAACCCATAAGAGGGGGCACGGATGGTTCTCAACTGAGTTATAAAGGATTACCATGTCCTAATATTTTTGCCGGAGGTCATAATTTCCATGGTAAATACGAATATGTACCCGTGGAAAGTATGGTAAAAGCAGTTGATGTTATCGTAAAAATTTGCGAACTTACTGCCAAGAAATACCAGTAAGCATGGCAGACGCAACTGCAAAAATAGAAGCATTTTACGCAAAAGAAGGTCCTTTTAAAGCGGGTATTGCTAAACTTCGGGAATTGGCGTTGCAAACAGAATTCGGGGAGACTTTGAAATGGGGAGTTCCGGTCTATACCATTGACAAAAAGAACGTGTTAGGGATCATCACCTTTAAATCATATTTTGGACTATGGTTCTATAATGGCTGCTATTTAAAAGATCCGGAAAAGGTGTTGGAAAATGCCCAGGAAGGGAAAACCAAGGCCATGCGGCATTGGAAATTTCAATCGGTTGATGAGATCCCAACCGAGAAGGTGCTGTCATATATGAAGGAAGCCATAGAAAATCAAAAGAATGGATTGGAGTGGAAACCAGAAAAAACAAAAAAGACAATTATCCCGCCTGAATTAAAAGTAGCCTTTAAAAAAAATGCCACCCTCTCCTCCATGTTTAAAACCCTGACTCCCTACAAACAGCGCGAGTACTGCGAATATATAGATACGGCTAAACAGGATAAAACCAAACAAAGCAGACTAGAAAAAATTATCCCTATGATACTAAAGGGTTATGGTTTCAATGATAAATACCGTTAATCCTTACATACAATATCTCAAATTTTTACAAATAAAAACACCGATAACATATAGCTATCGGTGTTTCTGCTTTTTATACGTAAACTTTATTTTTTAGCAGGTGCATTTAATTTGCTGCTCATCTCCATTGAAATAGCTGAACGATCGAACTTTAATCTTCCCGCCATTGTCTCAATAACGCAGGATAAGTCCTTGTCATTTAGTTCAACGATCTTTCCGTGAAGACCACTTTTGGTGACTATCTTGTCACCCTTTTTTAATGCTGCTGCAAATTTCTTTTCATCCTTCTGACGTTTCATTTGAGGTCGTATCATAAAAAAATACGCCACTGCAAAAATCAAGATCATTGGGAGGAATTGTCCTATATCACCCATAGTATTATCTGTATATTAAGAATTTATTTTACCGGACCTAAAGCCGATGCAGAAGCTGCAACTTTCGGATTTACGAAGGCTTTGATTCGCAACAATTCTGATCCTTTTGCTGTATTTGCAGAAACAGTGATTGTTTTTGTCACCTGATTCTGACCAGAACCATTGAATTTTACCAACATCTCTCCGGTCTCTCCTGGAGCAATAGGCTTGTTCTTGGGATATTCTGGAACAGTACAACCACAACTACTAGTTGCATTGGTAATGATCAGAGGAGCGTTCCCCGTATTGGTAAATGTAAAAATTGTTTCCTGTGGCGTACCCTGATCAATAGTACCGAAGTCGTGCTCGGCCCTGTCAAAGGTCATTACAGGTAAGTTCTTAGCTGCAGCATCTCTATCTGCGGCAACTTCAACGTTTGCTGTTTCAATTTTGTTTGAAGCTTTTTCTTTACAGGAAACAAATCCAACCATAGACATGATTCCAAAGGCTATGAATATTCTTTTCATACAAGTAGATTTTATTAATTTGGTGCAAAATTAAGGAATATTTGCTTACAGTAGTCCTCTCCCTGTTTTTTTAAGTTTTCCTTCTATTTTGTACTCCTTCACCAATTTGTCCAGAATACCATTGATAAATATGCTGCTTTTGGGAGTTGAGTATTCCTTAGCAATTTCCAGATACTCATTGATAGAGACCCTTTCCGGAATTGAAGGGAAATTTAAAAGCTCGCAAATGGCCATTTTTAACAAAATGGCATCAATATCGGCAATACGGTCTTTATCCCAGTTTGGGGTTTTGCCCTGGATCTCATCTTCCAGCGCAGTATTATTCAGGAGCGTCTTAGCCAACAACTTCTTCGCAAACTCCATATCCTGATCGTCTTTTAAGAGTTCCGGAAGGAAGTATGATTGTGCCTGGTCTTGCTTAATGGTTTTAAATTGTTTCAGGATAAAGGTATTTACAAGGGGAATATCATCTACCCATGTAAGCTTATCATCTTCAAAGAACTCATATAATTTCTCATTAGGTGCTATGACCTCTCTGAACAGATCGATGATGAGATTCTTGTCTTCCCCATAAGAATTGCCCTCCTTGGCCATATAATTCTTGTAAACCCTACTTTCCGCAATTTCCTTGTACACGATTTTTACGTAATCCTGATTTAGATACCAGCCCTTTATTTTCCTCTTTTTTAATACATCGGTAAGCATAGGATTGTTTACCAATTGCAGGAGTAATTGGTTTTTGAGGAATTTCTCTTTGTCCGGAAAACTATCTGAGGCAGATTCTAGGTACTTTTTAGTATCGTGCATTACATGGTTTTCAGCCATGGAATGCAATTCTCTTAAAAGACTCAGCATTAACAGATAGAGGGTGTAGGTATTCTCAATACTTACTTTGAGGAATTTTTCCTGTTTTTCAAGGGAATCATCCTTGGATTGAGTGAGTGCATATATACATTGCATAACTTTCACCCGTAATTGCCTTCTCGTAAGCATGTTTAAAGAACTTTAGTCAATGATCTGTAATAGTTCGGCAAAAATAACAATATCTTCCACATGATCACCCTTGTAAGGAAGGATTATCTTAAGCCTTTTATAACATTTGTTTTCTAGCGAATCTGCTATCTTTGCGCTGTTGCGAATTCTGCATGAAGCAACTATGGAATATGAAAGAACTAAAACACCTTAACAAATACTTCAAAAAATACTGGTTCAAATTATTCCTGGGGATCATTATTACGATCATAGCAAGGGTCTTTCAGCTGGTTATGCCATCTTACGTAAAGAATTCTATTGAAGTAGTTGAGAAATATCTGGGGGGCATAACATCAGAACCAGAAGCAAGATCATTACTTCTGGAATATATCCTGATCATCATTGGTGCAGCCTTGCTCTCAGGATTCTTCACCTTTCTTATGAGACAGACCATTATAAATGTGTCTCGTTATATAGAATACGATCTTAAAAATGAAGTTTTTGATCATTATCAGCTATTAAATCTCAATTTTTATAAAAGAAACCGCACCGGTGATCTGATGAATCGTATTAGTGAAGATATCAACCAGGTCCGTCTTTATGCAGGACCTGCCATCATGTATGGGATGCAAACCTTAACGCTCTTCGTATGTCTTATTCCCCTTATGTTCATTAAGGCACCTACCATTGCTTTCTATGCCTTATTACCGCTTCCAATTTTGTCCGTGCTGATCTATATTATCAGCAAGATCATTCATAAACGAAGTACCAGGGTACAGGAATTCTTATCTACCTTATCCACCTTTGCGCAAGAAACTTTTTCCGGAATCTCTGTTATAAAAGCCTATACACTAGAACCAAAAATAAATACAGAAGCTAGTTCACTGGCTATGGAGGGCAAGAATAGAAGCATGGATCTGGCCAAAGTTGATGCCTGGTTCTTTCCGCTTATGATCTTATTAATAGGGATCAGTAATATCTTTGTGATCTATATTGGTGGTGTGGAATACATCAACGGCAGAATTGATTCCATTGGTACTATCGCAGAATTTATCCTCTATGTAAACATGCTCACCTGGCCGGTAGCCATTGTGGGATGGTTAACTTCACTTGTTCAGCGTGCTGAGGCCTCCCAAAAACGGATCAATGAGTTTCTTAAGGAACAACCAGATATTAAGAATGAAGTTCTCGAAGAGACCCCTATCAAAGGACAAATAACATTCGACAAGGTTACTTTTACGTATGAGGATACTAATATCACTGCGCTAAAAGATATTTCATTCAATATTGAAGTAGGACAAACCGTGGCCATTCTAGGCAAGACCGGATCGGGCAAGTCGACCATACTAGATCTTGTAGCACGACTTTATGACGTTAGTTCGGGAGAGATCAGGATAGACGGTACACCTATTAAAAAACTCAATCTGCAAAGCTTACGCAGTTCCATTGGTGCTGTACCACAAGATGCATTCCTCTTTTCAGACTCCATTTCAAATAATATTCGTTTTGGGAAAGAAAACGCCACACACGAAGAAATCATTGAAGTTGCCAAAAAAGCGGTGGTTCATGAGAACATAATGGGCTTTTCTAAACAATATGAAACGGTCCTGGGAGAGCGAGGAATTACATTGAGTGGAGGACAAAAACAACGGGTGTCAATAGCCAGAGCCTTACTAAAGGATCCGGACATCTATCTCTTTGATGACTGCCTTTCTGCAGTAGACACAGAGACAGAAGAAGCTATATTAAACAACCTGAAAAAGGCATCCAGAAACCGAACCACCCTTATCGTAAGTCACAGAGTATCTTCCGCCAAGAACGCAGATAAGATCATTGTCCTGGATCAGGGCGAGATCATTCAAGAGGGCACACACGATCTGTTGGTGAACCAGGAAGGCTATTACAAGGAACTTTATGCGCATCAATTGTCTGAGAAAGAAAACTAGAAAATTGTTGCTGAATTAGGTTTTTTTTTACATTTTTGATGACTTTATAAATAACTACTACCAACATATACCAGATGGGCGACAAAGATTTAATGGATCAGGAGGAAATTTTCTCGAAAGTTTTAAGAGCAGGACGAAGAACTTACTTCTTTGATGTAAGAAGTACTAAAGCCGGGGATTATTACTTAACAATCACTGAAAGCAAGAAATTTACCCATGATGATGGATCTTTTCACTACAAAAAACATAAAATATACCTCTACAAAGAAGATTTTCAGGCTTTCAGAGAGAATATGGAAGAAATGATGGATTATATCATTGCTGAGAAAGGACAAGAAGTTATCTCAGAAAGACATCAAAAAGATTTTAAGAAGGAAGAGGAAGAGGCACCAAAAGAAGACAAACCAAGGGATAATTTCACGGATGTTGATTTCGATGATATTTAAAACAATATTTTCACACTAACATATAAAAGACCTTTTCTAAAGGTCTTTTTTTATGCTTAAAAAGCACCAAAGTTCAATCCGCTGTTCTTGTTATAGGTCATAGTATTTATTACATTTAGCAATCTTAAAACAAACAGAATGAAAAACTTATTACTCGGACTATTGTCCCTGGTCTCCGCAGGGCTTTTTTCACAAGAAACAGTAACCCTTGATTACTATCTCCCACAAAATATCACCTATGATCCGGCTATTCCAAAACCGGCAGATGTTATTGGACATGAAGTAGGAGAATGGCATGTCACCCACGACAAGCTAATGTTCTATATGCAAACCTTGGCCAAAGCAAGTGATCGTATTACTATAGAAAATAGAGGTGCTACCTTCGAAGGAAGACCCATCCTGCTGCTCACAGTGACCTCTCCCAAGAATCATAACCAACTGGAAGACATTCGTCAAAAGCATCTTGCATTGACTGAAAATGGCGGGAATAGTATAAATCTGGAGGAATTACCTATAGTAGTGTATCAGGGTTTTTCAGTACATGGAAATGAACCTAGCGGCGCAAACGCCGGACTGGCATATGCCTACTATTTGGCTGCGGCTCAGGGGCCGGAAATAGATGCCATGCTAGACAAGACAGTAATTTTAATGGATCCTTCATTTAATCCGGATGGATTACAGCGTTTTGCCTATTGGGCAAATACGAACCGCAGTATAAACCTCAACTCAGATGGAAACGAACGGGAATATCATGAGGTTTGGCCCGGTGGGCGTACCAATCATTACTGGTTCGATATTAACAGGGATTGGTTACCGGTACAGTTGCCGGAAAGCAGGGCCCGTATAAAGACATTTCATAACTGGCTGCCCAACATTTTAACGGACCATCATGAAATGGGCACCAATTCTACCTTCTTTTTTCAACCCGGGGAGCCAACAAGAGTTCATCCTTTGACTCCAAAAATGAATCAGGAATTAACCGCAGAGATTGGCACCTATCATGCAAAAGCGTTCGATAAAATAGGATCACTCTATTATTCAGAGGAAAACTATGATGATTATTACTACGGAAAAGGTTCTACGTTTCCGGATGTCGTAGGTAGCATCGGGATCCTTTTTGAGCAGGCCAGTTCCAGAGGACATATCCAGGAAAGCGAAAACGGACTCCTCACCTTCCCTTTTACGATCCGAAATCAATTTACTGCAGCTCTTTCAACTGTAGAAGCGGCTCAAAATATGCGCACAAAGATCCTGGGATATCAAAGAGATTTCTACCGTGATCTTCGCAATGAAGCGGCTAAAAGCAAGACCAAGGCCATCATCTTTGGAGATGAGAAGGATGCAGCCAAGGCCTGGCATCTGGCTGAGATTCTCAATAGACAAAATATTAAGTTTCATGAAGTGAATCAGGATATCACCATTGCAGGAGCCCGTTACAAAAAAGGCAATAGCTATGTGGTACCCATGAACCAAAAGAATCATCGACTTATACAGGCCATGTTTGAAAAAAGGACCACATTCACAGATAGTCTTTTTTATGATATTTCTGCCTGGACCTTTCCACTTTCCTTTAATCTGGATTATGCGGAGCTTTCTTCTTTGGCCAATGCGGGACCAGAGATCACAGACTTTAAACCACTTACAGGGACTGTTAGTGCAGAGAGTAACTATGCCTATCTCTTTGAATGGCATGAATATTACAGTCCTAAAGCAATAAATAAGATCCTCAATAAAGGGATAAGAGCCAAGGTTGCGCAATACCCTTTTAATATGAACGGCGTATCCTATGACTATGGTACCGTAATGATCCCTGTTCAAAATCAGGATCTCAACAAGAAAGAGCTCTATGACTTTCTGACTGAAGTAGCTAAAGAAAGTTTCCTTTCAATAACTGCGGTTAGCACCGGAATAACTAATGGAATAGATCTTGGGAGTGGAGATTTCGAACCTCTGGAAAAACAGAAGATTGCCATTATTGTTGGTGAAGGAATCAGATCCTACGATGCCGGGGAGATCTGGCATTTGTTCGATACCAGATATGATATTAAACTCACCAAAATTGATACTGAGTATTTGGGAAGAACAGATCTTAGCACTTATACAGATATTATCATCCCGGGGACCTGGGGTAGTGGCGGACTTAGTAAAAGTAACGCGGAGAAACTAAAAGAATGGGTTAAGGACGGTGGAAGTCTTATTGGCTACCGTACCACCGCCAATTGGTTTGGGCAACAGGAATTCCTCGATCTAAAATTCAAAAAAGACACCCTTGTAGCTAAGAATATCTCCTTTGGCGAAAAAGATGATTTTCGTGGAGCTCAGGTCACAGGTGGCGCTATTTTTGAAGCGAAAATAGACAGATCGCACCCTATCAATTTTGGGTACAAGAACAGTACAATACCGCTCTTTAGAAATAGCAATATTTATCTGGAACCTGAAAAGGACAGCTATAATAATCCTATACAATATACTTCCTCGCCTTTGCTAAGTGGATATATTTCAGAGGAAAACTCAGAACTGATAAAGAACAGTGTTCCTTTTAAAGTGAGTCGTATGGGTCGTGGCAGGGTAATTCTTTTCACTGACAATACAAATTTCAGATCGTTCTGGTACGGTACCAACAAACTATTAATGAATGCAATATTCTTTGGGAATATGATGTAAAACAAATGAAACTTGGGCAATTACCCGGAGAAAGAAGTGCTTTTAAGATCTGCCAAATTTTACATATGCCAGATTAAATAAGAAATGGCCAAGGACTATGGCTGTTGCCGCTAATGGATTAATAAATGCGGTACATAGCCACCATAGAACGAGGTAAAATACCGGTTGCGTTAGAAAGGCAAAGGCGAAGCGAAATGTGCTCATAAATTCTATTTCGATGATCCTTGGTTTAACAAACTTTCTCCAAATTAAAAGCATGGGCCAATTCATTAGCTCAAATAAGAACTTAAAGCCTGTATGCCTATTCTTTTGAGGTGTATTGCCTGATAACGCTGCGCCCTTTTGGAAGTTTTTGAGGGCTTCATTTGCCTGTTTAGGTTTTAAATAATCTATCACAACCTCATCTAAATAACGCTGCAATTCGTCGTAATCATTCAGATCTTCAATATGGGTGGTTTGTACCTTTAGTGCTTCAAAAACTGCATTTTTGATAGCTGTGACAGACTCCATTAGATCATCTTTATTATATAAGCTGCGCGATGAAATAGGATCTCCGAAGTAAAAAGCTACCCTATCCGGAAAAGCATCTGCCTTTTCGTAGTTGATGCCTACCGGAATTAATTGAATGTCTATCTCCGGATCTTCATCAAAGGCGGCAAAAAGAATACGCGT
>CBDUON010000020.1:0-23469 GCA_965368835.1 uncultured Eudoraea sp.
GTTATGAAATACAAGCTGGACTTCATGCGTTGACCTTTTCTCTTATAGGATTACTGGCCCAATAGGACCCCAAAAGCAAGCCGGAAATAAGATGCCATAATCCCCAAAATGCCGTTAGGATGGCCATGCCACCCAAGCCATCAAAAAAGGTAAAAATAAGAACCAGTCCCAAACCTGAATTTTGAATACCTGTTTCTATGGTAATGCTGCGTACATCCGGAGTTGACAATTTAAATAATTCTGCCAGTGAAAAACCTGTTAAAAATGCCATGGCATTGTGAAGCAGTACGATCCAAAATACATATAGGAGATATTCCTGGAGAAGTAACCAATTATTAAAGATCACTACCAGTATTAGGCAAACAAAGAATCCTAAGGATACTATTTTTAAATATTTGGCAAGCTTTCCCGCCAATTGAGGAAAACGATGATTGATCCAAACACCCAATACCAAGGGTATTCCCAGGATCAACGAAACAAGCTCTATCATCTCCATGGGAACAATCGCAATTTCCTTTAACATCATATTTGTGGGCTCATAAAGAGAACCCCATAAACTGAGATTAAGTGGTGTAAGAAAAATAGCCAACAATGTGGCATTTGCAGTTAAGGTAACAGACAATGCAGCATTTCCTTTAGCCAGGGATGAAATAAAATTGGAGATGTTTCCCCCCGGACACGCTGCTACCAGAAACATTCCCAGCGCTATACTGGGAATAGGTTCTATGATCACAACCAAGAGAAACGTTATAAAGGGCAGGACTATAAACTGACTCAATATACCCACTATAACAGGTTTTGGATTCCGTAATAGTCGTCTAAAATCATCTAAGGTGATTTCTAATGCCACCCCAAACATAATAAAGGCCAGGATAAGGTTAAGAATCCAAAGTGTTTCTGTATTGAAGTTGATACGAACAGCGTCTATAGTAGTTTCTATCACCTATGACAAATTAAATATTCAATTAGGTTAAATATAGCTTCATTTCAAAGATAAGTAAGTTACCCCTCTCTAATGAAATAGCGTCCTTATCCGAATACCTAATTCACTTTACCTTGTTCTTACCCTTGAAAAAGCACAGGATTTGTATTACTTTCTTTTTAAGCTTGTTACTTTTGTCCTTAAAAAGAAGAACACATGGCACGTACATTAAGCAATATGCTACCCTTAGGAACACAAGCCCCTGATTTTTCGTTGCTCGATACGGTTTCCGATGAAGTAAAAACGTTGGATGATGTAAAAGGAAACAAAGGAACGGTCATTATGTTTATTTGCAATCACTGTCCTTTCGTAATACATGTGAATGAACAGATCTCACTTCTGGCGAAAGAATATCAGGTAAAAGGCATAGGATTTACTGCTATTTCCAGCAATGATATTATAAACTATCCCCAGGATGCCCCGCATCTAATGAAGGAGAATGCAATACAAGAAAACTACACTTTTCCCTATTTGTATGATGCCACACAAGAAGTTGCAAAGGCCTATGATGCAGCATGTACACCCGACTTCTATCTATTTGATGCTGAATTACGTTTGGTCTACCGTGGACAGTTAGACGATTCCCGGCCGGGAAATGGTTTACCCGTAACTGGGGCAGATCTTCGGCAGGCTTTGGATTGTATGTTGGGAGGAAGATCATTGCCCAAGGACCAAAAACCAAGCATAGGGTGTAATATTAAATGGAGAGAAAATTGATGCGCAAAAGATGAACAATTCAATAGTTCTAGAGCCTTTATCTGTAGCTACGTTCTCAACCTATTGTAAACTCGGAGAGCAGGCATACAGGGATCATTATCTTCATCTCTGGCCAGATGAAGATCCATCACCCTATATTGAAAGTAGTTTTACTACAGCTATTTTAAAGCAGGAAATTAAAGATCCAAATACCTTTCATTTTATAATTCGAAGTCAAAGTGAGGGAATAGGGATCCTAAAATTGATAAAAGATAAAGGGATCAAAAATGTCCCTCACAAAGGTTTTATGCTTCTGGAAAAGATCTATCTGATACATAAATTTACTGGGAAAGGTCATGGTAAAACAGTCTTGGAGAAAATAGAATCGAAAGCTTTAGATCTAAACATTAGAAATCTATGGCTTGATACCATGAAAAAAGGCAGAGCTTTAAAATTTTATCAGCAATTTGGGTATAACATTATTGGCGAAAAACTATTACCGTTTGAAAATGCCCGGCAAGAAGAAAAGGGGATGTACATATTGAAAAAAGAGCTACTGCCTTTGAGTTTGTAATTAGATCACCAGTTATTTCGGTGAATTAGCCCCTGTATATGAGCCAGGTGATGATTTCCGTGCCAGGCGTAACGTCCTATATTTTCTTCAAGCGTTGTTTCTGTATTGCCTACGGGGTGAATAAAGGTCTTCTTCAGGTCTTCTGCAGAAAGTCCATTGAGCAAGTAAACCAATTTAGCATGAACAGCTTCCAGATGGGCAAGAGACAGATCGACAGGGCCTGTAACAGCATCAAATAATTGAGCCCACTCCTTTTCTAAATAGGGTTTAATGACAGGATTATCTTCTGTCAAGGCCCATTTAAAACGAATATAGCTGTGGTGATGACTATCTGAAAGATGATGTACTACCTGGCGCACTGTCCAACCCCCGGGACGATAGGGCGTGTCTAGTTGCGTTTTTGACAAGGGTGTTGTGATGTCTGACACCTTAACTGGTAAAGCTTCAATTTGTGCAATCCAATCTTTAACGATCATGGAATTGATCATTGCAGGCTTTACGAAATGGCCTATTGGGTATTTCAATTCTTCTAATGAATTATTTTCCATAGCTTAAAAATAAGAATCTATCCCATGCCTAAGGTGGACTAAACGTTTAAATTATGTTACAATTCTAACACACTCATATAAACCTCGTCTCAATATAGCTTGAGGACCACTACCTAAAATGGGGGTTTTCTAAGGTGCTATTGGGATGTCACACCAAAACCTCCACAAGGAAATTAACAGATTCTACCTTAAAAGTCCTTATTTTTAATTATTTAAATGTACCTTTGCAGCTTAATTAACAATTTATTTTTTATTATTATGAGTAAAGGAACAGTAAAATTCTTCAATGATTCAAAAGGCTACGGCTTTATTACTGAAGACGGTTCGCAAGAAGATCACTTTGTACACATTTCTGGCTTAATTGACGAAGTACGCGAAGGTGACGTTGTAGAATTTGAACTACAACAAGGAAAAAAAGGATTAAACGCCGTTAATGTGAAAGTATTAGATTAGGTAAAAATTCCATTTTTTAGTATAACCCTGGTCATTTGGCCAGGGTTTTTTTATGCGCTTTATTTTCCATTTGGCATTGTTAATAAGTTGTTATTAAATTCCACCCTTTCTAACACAACATTTTCTTCATTTCTGCGTCTAATGGGTACACCCCTATAACCAATTAATAACCAACAGGATGTATTCCTTCTTTTGGATCCTATTGATATTGATCGCAGTCAATATCGTTTTATTGATACTTAGTACCACGAGTAAAACAAAATTGTAAAAAACCCTACTGTGAGGTAGGGTTTAAGACGGTTAAGATGTTATACTAAAAAAAAGACTATGTCTGTTTTCTTTAGCATCTTATTATTTCTGGTAGTACTGAATATGGTATTGTTATTGTTTTCAATTCAGGTAACAAAACGGAGTTAAGTCAACTTTAGACTATTCCCGGAATCTAAAACCCGGCACACGTCTATTTGGCATCCATTAACTCAACATCAAAGATCAGTGTAGCATTCGGAGGTATAACTCCACCAGCTCCTGCACTGCCATACGCCAGATTGGAAGGAATCACAAAACGGGCCTTATCTCCTACTTTTAAGAGACCTATGCCCTCATCCCATCCGGGAATTACCTGGCCAACACCAAGCTGAAAAGAAATAGGCTGTTTACGTTTATAGGACGAATCAAAAACCTGTCCATCCACAAGAGATCCCTCATAGTGTACGGAGACCTCATTGCCTTTTGAAGCTTGTTTCCCCGACCCTTTTTGAATCAATTTATAACGAAGTCCGCTTTTGGTCTTATCAAAACCTACGGCTATCTTCTGAAGCTCTGCTTCTGCCTTCGCTTTTGCTTCCGCTAGTTTTTCCTCTCTGCCCCCCTCAAATGTCCTGAATGCTTCAATGGCATTCCATTCCTCTGCTTCTTTTCCAACACGTACAATTTCTAGCGATTCTATAGTGTCTCCTTGTTCAATAGCATCTACCACTTCCTGACCAGCTTCTACATTCCCAAAAACAGTGTGCTTGTTATCTAACCATGGCGTTGCAATATGGGTGATAAAGAACTGACTCCCGTTAGATCCGGGACCTGCATTGGCCATAGAAAGAACACCAGGGCCATTATGGGTTAGGTCTGGGTGAAATTCATCATCGAATTTATAACCAGGATCACCGGTTCCGGTGCCCAATGGACAGCCTCCCTGTATCATAAAATCTGGTATTACCCTGTGAAATGATAGTCCGTCGTAATAAGGCGTGCCTTGTGGTTTAACTTCATTTTCTAAGGTCCCTTCTGCAAGGGCGATAAAATTCCCAACGGTACCAGGAGTTTTGTCATGAGTTAATTTTACAAGGATCTCTCCTTTTGTAGTATTGAATTTAGCGTAAATTCCGTTTTGCATATGATCTATTTTTATGAGCTGCAAAGGTAATAAATTTAACAGGGACCAACCCTGTATCACCATTCATATCCTTATAAAACCTTATTGAGAATACTATTAGTTTGCAGTTCCCAGATCATATTTGTCTGCGAGGTATATAAGACTTACCATAGCAGCAGCTCCCAGTTCCAATTCGCGTTTATTCACATGCTCAAACGTATCGTTCTCCGCGTGGTGATGGGCAAAATATCGCTGAGAATCGGGGCGTAGCCCTGCAAGGACCATTCCTTCCTTTTTAAGAGGCCCTATGTCTGCTCCACCCCCGCCTTTGGTGAAATGTTGCATTAAATAAGGTTCAAAAAGTGACTTCCATTGCAGGATGGTAGAAAAATCGGCTTCTGAACTATCAAAGGAAAATCCTCTGGGTGTAAACCCTCCTGCATCACTCTCTAGTGCAAATACATGTTTCTCACCTTTTACTTCAGCTTCTGAAGCATATTTTCTGCCACCTCTGAGGCCATTTTCTTCATTCATAAATAACACCACCCGTATGGTCCTTTTTGGTTGATAGCCACTGAGTTTCAAAAGTCGTAAGACATCCATGCTCTGCACACAACCTGCACCATCATCATGAGCACCATCACCCAGGTCCCAGGAATCTAAATGGCCCCCAACAACCATGATCTCATTAGGTTTTGTACTGCCTTTGATCTCACCAATGACATTAAAAGAGGGAACATCTTCTAATTGCTTGCAGTTCTGTTTAAAATAAAATTGAATGTTGGGATCTAACTTAAGCGTAGCACTCAGTAATTCTGCTCCATTGGTACTTATAGCAGCCGCAGGAATTTTTTGGGAATCTGGAATATCTCCGTAACGGGTAGAGCCCGTATGAGGATAGTCATCTAGCCGAAGGTTCATTGATCTGACAATTACCCCCACTGCACCATATTTGGCTGCCTCAGCAGCTCCTGAACCTCTCTGATCTACTGCACCTCCATATGCCTGAAATGTATTTATAAGAGTTGGATCCATAGGGCGATTAAAAAAAACGATCTTCCCTTGTATCTTTTGCTTCCCTAATTTTTCCAGATCACCTAGTTCCCTTACTTCAATTACATTCGCTTTTACACCCCCAGGAGGCGTTGAAACAGATCCTCCCAAAGCACATATAGGAACGTTACTCGTATATCCGGGCTTGCTTTCTAAATACGCAAATTCTGGTGTGCCGCGGACCCATTTAGGCACCATAACCGGTTGTAGCCAAACCCTATCCAGCCCCAAAGAATCTAGTTGAGCCTTGGTATACACAATGGCCTGTTCAGCTTGTACCGATCCGGATAATCTGCCTCCGATCTGATTCGACAAGTGATTTAGCCAATCGTACGATCTTCCTTTTGTAAGGGCAAGGTCATAGAATTTTTTTAATTGTTTTTCATCCTCCGTCTGGCCATAGATTGTTACTAAATTGACCATTAGGATCAGGCAAATTAATTTCTTTATCATTCGTTCTCTAATTGTGTTTTATACGATTCAATATTTAACTTTGTTTCTTCATCTAACTCTGGTTCTACCACATCCGTATACTTGGTTAACTCCTGCAGCAGTATTTCTGCCACTAGGACTCGTGCAGCCTCCTTATTATCTGCAGGTATAACATACCAAGGAGCGTGTTTCTTGGAGGTTTTATTGAGCGCATCCTCATAACACTGCTCATATTTTCCCCATAGTGCACGTTCTTTAAGATCTCCGGATGAAAACTTCCAGTTTTTTTCTTTTAACTCCAGGCGTCTTAACAATCGCTGGCGCTGCTCTTCTTTAGATAAATGCAGGAAGAATTTAAAAATGATGGTGCCATTTTGCGCCAAATGTTGTTCAAAATCATTTATCTGTTTAAACCTCTTCTCCCAAAAAGCCTCATCAATATCATCTACACTATGTATTCCAGGAATATGCTCTCCCAAAATATAAGAAGGGTGTACTCTTGTTACCAATACATTTTCATAGTGGGTACGATTAAAAACGCCAAATTTACCTTTGGCAGGCAAAGCTATATAGTGCCTCCATAGATAGTCATGACTGCGTTCAAGATCAGTAGGGACCTTAAAACTATACACTTCAACTCCCCGCACATTGAAATCTTTAAATACCTCCCGTATAAGACTGTCTTTACCGGAAGTGTCCATACCCTGTAAACATATGAGTACACTGTACTTATCATGAGCATACATGACGTCCTGAAATTTTCCCAACTTTGCCCGTATTTTACGCAAGTATTTCTTGAGTTGTTTCTCTGAAGCCTGGAGGTCTTCATGGGTTTTCCAGGAATTCAATTGAATATTCCCCTCAACCCTATATTCTTTTGTATCTATATTCTTCATAGGATGAATATAAAATAATTTATTGTGCCTTGGGTAGTTACACTTCACAAATTAGGGAAGAAAAATGAGGTTATATGTGCCATAATTCAACCTAAATCGTGACTTTTTTCCGTTATGACGAGAAAATGAGGCAGTCCAGGACTTCTCTTTTATCTTTATCTCACCAAAATCTTATCCTAAAGCCTTTGCTTATGAAAGGACTTATAGCTTTTTTATGGCTTGCCCTTTTGCCGGTTCTCCCTGTTGGCGTTAACTCCAATGCCTGCGAATATGCAGGATCTAATATCAGTTATATTAGAACACAAACTCAAAATGCCATTGATGCCCAAAAGTTGAACATGGTGCATTACTATGCGTATAAAGCTTTGAACGCGATAGAAAAATCTAAACAACAATTCAATGATTGCGGATGTGAATACGCGCAACTGAGTATTGAGGAAGGAGAAAACAATCTCAGGAAGGCCATAAAGGTCAGTTCTCTTCTAAGTTCGAGAATGTTACTGGAAAAGGCAATGGAAAATGCGCAGGGGAGTTTGGAATCATTACAGGATCACCATGAGATACATACGAGCGAATACGGTAATAATATGCTGTCCTTAAATACCAATGACCTTAAAAAGCCTCAAAAGCGTTTTCAGCCAACCCAGGGAAAGAAACTAACATCAAAAATAGATTCCTCCTTGGTTAGCTTTCAGAATTCTCTTAACAAGGTAGTTCAAACAGTAGAGTGCCGGGAAGCCCAAGAATATGCTTTGCGTATTTTTGAGCGCTGCGAATTAGAGCTTCTTAAAACTAACTTAACGGAAGGCAAGCGTTATTACAATTTAAGAACAAAAGAGATAGCAGCTAAAGCCCTTGAAGATCTGTCTGATAATTGTCGGGAAGAAGAATAAAGTGTTCTTTAATTTCGCTATGAATCTTTTCCTTATTTACTCGCGAATAATTTCACATCCTCTTCAGAAATCTCCTCATTCCCCAGGATGGTTAGTCGTTCTACCACGTTGCGCAACTCTCTGATATTGCCGGTCCAGTCATAGGCCTTAAGGAGTTCTAGTGCCTTGGAAGAAAATTTCTTTGGAGCAATGCCTTGTTCGGCACCTATTTTCTCTGAAAAATGTTCAATCAGTAATGGAATATCATCCCTTCTATCATTCAGAGATGGAACTTTTACTAAAATTACCGCAAGTCTGTGATACAGGTCTTCACGGAATCTGCCCTCCTCTATTTCTTTACTTAGATCTTTGTTGGTAGCAGCTACTACCCGTACATCAACGCTAATATCTTTATCAGATCCTACTCGTGAAATTTTATTCTCTTGTAAGGCCCTTAACACCTTGGCCTGTGCTGAGAGACTCATGTCCCCTATCTCATCCAGGAAGATAGTACCTTTATTGGCTGTTTCAAATTTACCAGATCTGTCTTTTATTGCAGAGGTAAAGGCACCTTTTACATGACCAAAAAGTTCACTTTCAATTAATTCTGAGGGAATAGCGGCACAATTTACCTCAATAAACGGAGCAGCATGTCGTTCACTTTTTTCGTGGATCCAATGCGCAACAAGTTCCTTTCCCGTACCATTAGAACCTGTAATAAGCACCCTGGCATCTGTGGGAGCTACTTTATCTATGATCTCCTTTATACTGTTGATCTCAGAACTTTCACCTATCATTTCGTAATTCTTACTTACCTTTTTCTTTAAGATCTTGTTTTCTACAACCAGTTCTTTTTTGTCTAAGGCATTTCTTACTGTGGTAAGCAATCTGTTTAGATCCGGTGGTTTAGAAATATAGTCGAACGCTCCTAAGCGCATCGTATTGACGGCAGTATCTAAGTCACCATGGCCGGAGATCATAATAAAAGGGATCTCTGGTTTAATTTTTCTTGCCGCTTGAAGAACTTCCACCCCATCCATTTTGGGCATTTTTATGTCACAAAGTGCCAGGTCATAATCGTTCTTTTTGATCATATCCAGGCCTTTTTGGCCATCTTCCGCCTCCTCTAATTGATAACTTTCATTTTCTTCGGAAAGAATTTTAACCAATACTCTTCGAATGGCAGCTTCATCTTCAATAACTAATATTTTTGGCATGTTTTATTATTGTTTAATACTGAATCTTTAATGAGTTCACTATGGCTTATTCTTTTCAAAAACGGTGCCATGTATCCTGAACCTTTTTAATCCTGAGATAAATACGTTGTCAGATCATTTTTTAACTTGTCCCGACTCTGACTTAGGTGAGGCATTTTGATGCAGGAAAGGACCTTGTTGAAAAACATGTACATCTCGTTGAGGAAAAGGAATGGTGACACCATTTTTCCTGAATTGAGCATCTATATTATAGCGCATTTCACTTCTCATCCTCGGCACCCCAAAACTATTCGAAATAAAAAAATTAAGTGAAAAAATCAATGCTGAATCCCCAAAATCATCGAACTGCACAAAAGCCTCAGGTGATTTTAATACACCTTTTTGATGACTTACCACATCTAATAAAATATTGGTAACCAGCTCAACATCACTCCCATAAGCAACGCCAACAATAAGCGATTCCCGAGTCATATTATGATTTTGGGTATGGTTGTAAATAGTATTGGTTAAAAAGACATGATTGGGAATAATGATTACTTTGTCATCTCTGGTAATGGCCCTGGTACTTCTTAAACGTATCTCGAACACCTTACCTACTTTACCGTCTACTTCTATGATATCTCCCACATGAATAGATTGATCCAGGATCATAAGAACCCCCGAAATTATATCCTGAAACAGGGTTTGAAGCGCAAACCCCAGGCCAACAAACAAGGCTGCAGAGGCAGTGAGCAGTACGGTGAGGTTTACCCCAGAGGTATGCAGTATAGTTATGATTACAAGAATATAAAACAGGTATTTTAAAAAGGAAAAGATGCTGACAAACTTATTCTTATCAGATTCAGGTAATTTTTTTACTACCACATTATGAACTATCCGCAGTAGATAGGTCACTATAATCACCGCGATCACAATGCTCAGAAAAGTACCAATAGTGATGTGTATACTATCACTATCATAGATCTGATAAGCGAGAAAATCGTTGAATTTTGAAAAAAAGTTCTTTAGCTTTTCCATCTCAATATTTTAACCATTTAAACAAATCCTTATAACTCGGCTTTTTACCATACATCAGGATACCAACCCTGTAGATCTTTGCTGCCAACCAAACGATCCCAATAAACGTCCCAACCAAGAGGGTAATAGAAAGGATCAATTGCCAGATGGGTACTCCCCCATCCCCTATTCCCCCCGGTAGTCTCATTAGCATTACTATAGGAGAGGTAAGCGGAAAAAGCGAAAACCCTACAGCAATGGGGCCGTGAGGATTTCCAAAAACAGAAAAGAATCCTACATAAATAGCCAGCATTAAAGGTAAAATAATCGGAAATATAAATTGTTGTGTATCTGTCTCATTATCAACAGCAGCACCAATAGCTGCATAGATTGAACTGTATATTAAGTATCCCAAAATAAAATAGATCATAAAAAAGAAGATCAGCATGGCCCAGGGAATTTGCATAAGCTCATTGGCATACATTTGCATTTCATTGTACTCCGTAGGCATGGCAGGCATACCATTAACCGAAGCACCAGGAAGGACAGAAGCACTCTGAAGGCCGGAAGTGTCTAAGCCCAGGAAAGACATTACCACAAAGAGTAGCAAACTTGCAGAAAAGATCCAGATAGCAAATTGGGTAAGGCCGGCCAGGGAAGTACCAATGATCTTGCCCATCATAAGTTGAAAAGGCTTAACAGAAGATATGATCACTTCTATAATTCTGCTTGTTTTTTCTTCAATGACACTGCGCATCACAAAGCCACCATAAATAATAATGAACATCATGATTAAATAACCAAATCCGCCCCCGATAAACGCTTTAATTTCGTTTATCCCTTTTAAATTTTGTACTCCTTCAAAGGTTTCTGTTTGCAATTGAAAACCAGATTCTATGGCCTCAAATTCCTTAGCGGAAACTCCCAGATCTACAAGCTTTTCCTGGCGTAAGCGTTCCTGAAATACGGCATCGAGCTTATCTATAACACTAGAATTGGGTGCTTCTTTAGTGAAAAAGTACGCACTTTTAGAAGCCTCTTCAACGGTTTTTCCTTCGGGAATATAGAGCAGGCCGTAGAAGTTTAACGCCAGCGTAGAGTCTTTTGCTTCTTCCAGGCTTAGATCTTTAAAAACTATATAAGAGGTACTCTCGGTGGATCCAAAATCTGTAGAAAAAAAATTGCTTTCATTTAATACACTGATGACCCGGGTCTCACTGTCGTTGATCTTGGTCAGATAGGCAATAAGAACCACCATACCCACCATCAAAATCGGACTCAAAAAGGTCATGATCACAAAAGACTTATTTCGCACTTTTGCCAGGTATTCTCTTTTTATGATTAACCCTAATTTACTCATGGACAGATTTACTTTGAACCGTTTTTATAAAAATATCGCTAGCCGAAGGAATGGTCTCCACAAAATTATGGACAGTGCCTTTGGAGGTCAGATGATTTAATAATTGACGCGTATCCTCCGAAGGTAATTGTATTTTAAATTGCAACTGAGCATGGGCTTTATCATAAGCAGAAGAAGTTATCTGAAACTTTTCCGAAAGCTCATTAATAAAGGCATCTCCCTCCTGTATGGCCATTCCAACATTAAAGATATTGTTCTTGTATTGCTTTTTAATATCGGAAAGCTTTCCATCCAGGATCTTTTCAGCATTATGCAGCAGGGCAATATACTCACAGATCTCTTCTACAGATTCCATTCTGTGGGTGGAAAAAATAATGGAGGTTCCGCGTTCCTTCAATTGTAAGATCTCTTCTTTAATGATGTTGGCATTTATAGGATCGAACCCGCTAAAGGGCTCATCAAAGATCAATAATTTAGGTTCATGCAAAACCGTAACAATAAATTGGATCTTCTGGGCCATTCCCTTGGATAGTTCCTGTATCTTTTTATTCCACCAGTCGCCTATTTCTAATCGCTCAAACCAATACTTTAACCGCTTTTTTGCTTCAGGCTTAGAAAGTCCTCGCAACTGTGCTAAATAGAGCACTTGCTCTCCTACCTTCATGCTCTTATAGAGGCCTCTTTCCTCGGGCAAATACCCTATCATGGAGATGTGTTCTGCCTTTAGGGGTTCACCATTAAAAAATACATGTCCGCTATCCGGATAGGTAATTTGATTGATGATCCGAAGCAAAGTGGTTTTTCCTGCGCCATTTGGACCTAAAAGCCCATAAATACTGTTTGTGGGGATTTCAAGAGAGACATTTTTAAGCGCGAAATGAGAACCGAACTGTTTTGTAATCTGCTCGGCGACCAAAATAGAATTCATGTATGCAATTTTACCAAAGATATAGAATTGGAAGAAAAGAGTTTTGAGTTTAAATATTATAATTCAAGGAATTCCCGGATTCCTAAGAACTACTGTAAATACTTAGAAATTAGGACTTTTAAGCTGTTAAATTGGAAAATTCATCAAAATCAGAAATTAATTTATGGCCATTTGAATACAAGTTAGCTCCCTTAAAAAGCAAAACCCACCCTTAACTAGTTAAGGATGGGAAAAAAATTGCTATGAAAAAGAAAATTAATATTGGTTGCCCAATATCAAATCAAATATACGTTTTTATTTTAAAATGAATTCCTAAACGATTTAAGAAAACATGTCTTTCACTTTTTCAAAAAACGATTTGTCCGATTTTTCGGGCTTGGGTTCAAAATTTTCATTAGAACTCATTTTTTCAAAAAAATCGCGTTGTTCTTTGTTCAGTTCTTTTGGTGTCCAAACGTTTACGTGTACCAAAAGGTCCCCGCTACCATATCCATTTATATTATTGATCCCTTTACCGCGTAATCGCAAGATCTTACCAGACTGTATGCCTGGTTCTAATTTTATCCTGACTTTGCCGCCTACGGTATCAATTTCTTTGGAGGTCCCCAGAACTGCATCAGAAATACTGATATAAAGATCATAATGCAAATTATCACCTTCTCTTTTCAGCGTGTCATGTTCTTTGGTTTCAATGGCCACTAAAAGATCTCCGGGCACACTATTACCCGGGGCATCATTACCCTTTCCGCTCACCTTTAGCTGCATTCCTTCTTCCACTCCCGCAGGAATTTTGATGGTTACAGTTTCCTCGGCCATTATTAATCCTTGTGCATCTGCCTCGGCCGGGCGTTTGTCTATTATCTGCCCACTACCGCCGCAACTAGAACAGGTTGCTGCAGTTTGCATTCTCCCTAAAATAGTATTGGTTATTTTGGTTACCTGCCCGTTTCCATTACAGGTAGTACAGGTTTTGTAGGTAACTCCGGGAGCTTGTACTTTTCGCCTTACTTTTACTTTCTTTTCTACACCATTGGCCACTTCTTCTAAACTAAGCTTAACGCGAATTCGCAGATTGCTTCCTTTTACGCGTCGCTGACCACCTCCAAATCCACCGAAGCCGCCAAAACTGCCACCAAAGGCACTGCCAAAGATATCTCCGAACTGACTAAAAATGTCTTCCATGTTCATACCTCCACCACCAAAGCCACCACCTTCAAAGGCTGCATGTCCATATTGGTCATACCTTGCACGTTTGTCGGGATCACTCAAGACCTCATAGGCTTCAGCTGCCTTTTTAAACATTTCTTCAGCTTTGGAATCTCCCGGATTTTTATCCGGATGGTATTCAATGGCCTTCTTGCGATAGGCTTTTTTGATCTCAGCCGCAGAAGCAGATTTGTTGAGCCCTAATATTTCGTAATAGTCTTGCTTCATGTCCCTTTTTTAATTGCCTACCACCACTTTTGGGTGTCTTATCACTCTATCTCCAAGGCGATATCCTTTTTCCACCACATCAATGATCTTGCCTTTTAATTTTTTACTGGGTGCGGGGATCTGAGTGATTGCATCGTGAATTTCAGCATCAAAACTATCTCCTTCTTTTGCCTTAATTTCCTGAAGACCCTTGGCTTTAAGTGTTTCCTTAAATTTGTTAGAAATAAGTTCAACCCCCTTGTATAGTTCTTTTTCAGACGTTTTCGAAAGCTCCTTTAAAGCCCTTTCAAAATCATCCATAACAGGCAAAAGAGCTGTTATAACTTCCTGACCGGCAGTCCTAAAAAGATCCATACGCTCTTTGGATGTCCGTTTCTTATAGTTTTCGAATTCTGCAAAAAGACGCAAGAATTTATCTTTTTCTTTCCCTAACTCAAGCTCCAGTACTTCTTCTTTAGAGGCAGATTCTACTTCCTCTTCCTCATTTTGTTCAGAAATACTATCTGATTCTTCTTCATTTACAAAGGTTTCGTCTTGAGACAAAGAGTCTTTTATCTCATCCATTTCTTCTATTCTATCTTTTTTACTCATTTCTGATCATTTTTTCAAACAATACTTCTTAGTCTGTTCTGGAAGATGGCAAAAGTACTGCCATTTATTGAAAAATGTCAAAATGTCACAAAAAAACATCCTGATTGGAGGATGTTCTCTACTATTTGAAGTACGATGGCAACTAAACGAATTCTTTTTGATACATATCACCCAACTCCTGCTCCTCAGGACGGAGTATATTTTTAAGGGCATTACAGATATTTTTGTGATAGAATTCAAATCCTTCTTTTTCTATCTTTTTACTGCTCACTCTCTGACTCGCAAACAGGAGGTATGACATATCCCCAAGCAGCAACTGCATTATTCCTTTGGGAATGTTGGGAAGAAATAAAGGTCGGTTTAGCAAAGCTGCAATCTCCTTGACAAGTTTTGTGTTTGTGACCGGATTTGGGGCCACCCCATTATAGATTCCTTTGAGGCCATTGTCAATGACATACATGAATTGTCTCGCCAGGTCATCGATGTGAATCCAGGATTGCCATTGCTCACCACTGCCAAAAGCAGCACCTGCATAATATTTTATTGGTCTAACCATAGATGGCAAGGCACCACCTTCTGTTGATAGTACCAACCCTATTCGGATGGCAGCCACTGAAAATGAAAATTTGGAAAATTTATTGATCTCTTCTTCCCACTTAAAGACAACCTCTCCCAGAAAACTGGGGTCTACCTCAGTTTCATCTTCTGTGTAATATCTGTCTAATGAATTGGGATATATCCCTATTGCCGAAGCGCTGACAAAGGATTTTATGGCTTTGGTCTCCACTTTTTCAAGGCCCTTCCTCAACGTTTGTAAGCTGTCTAGCCTACTGCGCAGGATCTTCTTTTTGTTTGACTTGGTCCATCGCTGAGAAATAGAAGCTCCTGCAAGATTGATTACTGCAGTTACTCCATCAAAACATTGCATATCTATTTCCCCATTCTTCGGATCCCAATAAAATCCTTTGAACCCCTCTTCCTCCTTTAATTTACTTTTCCGGGTAGTAAGATAATGGACCTCAATATTTCGTTCTCTGAACTTCTGCGTAACAGCCTTGCCGATCAATCCTGTAGCCCCTGTGATCAAAACGCTCATGCACTTCTTTTTTGTAAAGATATTTGATTTAATACGGAGATGATTCAGGTTTATACTAGGTTTAACAGTATTGTTTAATACTAAAACTAATAGATGCCTGACTTGCTAGCTTTGGATTCTTGTAGCTCGCAACATTTCGCGCTTTCCAGGCGGTCCCGGAAGCCGCTCTACATGGAAGCCCACCGCTAACATAGCTCTTCTTACGCTGCCTTTTGCAGCATATGTTACCAGTATACCGTTGTTCTTCAAAGAGTTAAACATTCTTTGAAATATCTCCTCCGTCCATAATTCGGGTTGAACCCTGGCACCAAAGGCATCAAAATATATAAGGTCGTATTCTTGTACATCCTTAATTTCCTTAAAGTCTTTTTGTTGCTTTTTCAGCCTGAAATAAGGGGTTATTTCCGCTTCTTCCTCCCATGAAGTAGTATGCATTGCAAGGAATAGCTCTTTATATTCTTCCGCTTTGAGTTCTGAAATGTAATTTAACTGATCTAACTCGGCTGAAATTACCGGATACCTTTCTACGCCCGTATAGTTTATTTGTAAATCCTTGGAAGCAGCTTCTAATAATGTGATCAATGCGTTGAGTCCGGTACCAAAACCAATTTCCAAAATAGAAATATTGCTTTTTTGGACAGCAGATAATCCATGAGCTATAAATACATGGTAGGCTTCCTGTATTGCTCCATGCTTTGAATGATATTGTTCATCCCAGGCTTCTAAATGTATGGTCTTAGATCCATCAGCCGTAGTAATTATGGTACGCTTCAACCTATTGTTCTAAGATCACACCATCTGCAATAAAACTGCGGGTAACTTTAACTGCTGTGATCTCACTGATCTCCTCCTCAGTTGCTCCCCCGTCTTTTGCAAAATGTTGCTGATCTTCTACGCTCATTTTCTCGATAAAACCTTTACCATTTACTACAACTTCTTTTCCAACAATATCTTTTGGGACAAAAAATCCATAATCTTTAAATGTAACCATTGTTTCCTGTCCGTCCCCCAGAGAAACCTTCATCCAACAACCCTTGGACTTGCACACATCGGTTACTACGCCAGAAAAAGCTGTGGTGAGGGTATCTGTCTCACTCAGGTCTTTGAAAGCCAGGGCTATTTCCGCTTCCTTCATAGCATTATCAGAGACAAAAGACTCCCCGAAGATCTCCGATTCTTTATCTAAAGCAACTTTTTCTTCAGTTTTAGATTGTGTATTCTGCTCTTTACAACTGCCAAGAAGTAGAAAGATCACAATGATTATGTTAAATCCTTTCATTTTATATATGATTTATAGTTACTCTGCAAAACTGGCGATTTTTCGGCGAAAAAAGAAGGAACAAGAGGGCATAAATGTTTAATTTTGATTTGTAAAAATAAGATGATGGAGACCAACGTCACGAACATTACTGTTGAAAAAGTTAAAACGTCTAAAATTTCCCAGGTAGATTTTTCCAATCTTCCCTTTGGCAAAGTATATTCAGATCATATGCTGGAATGCGATTATGTCAATGGAGCCTGGCAGGCGCCAAAGATAATTCCATATCAAGGCATAACCCTGGACCCCACAGCCAAAATTTTCCATTACGGACAATCTGTTTTTGAAGGAATGAAGGCATATAAAGATGCCAAGGGTCATGTTTGGCTCTTTAGACCTGAAGAAAATCAAAAAAGATTGAATATTTCTTCCAAAAGGATTTCCATTCCGGAAGTTCCCAAGGAAATCTTTATGGAAGGACTCAAGACCCTCTTACAGGTAGAGAAAGATTGGATCCCTACAACTCCGGGTAGTTCCTTATATGTTCGGCCTTTTATTTTTGCAACGGGTAAAGGATTACATGCCTCTCCTGCAGATCAATATAAATTTATGATCGTATGCGCCCCGTCCGGACCCTATTTTTCAGGTAAATTAAAGGTGCTGATTGAAGAAAAATATTCCAGAGCCGCCAATGGCGGAGTAGGATATGCCAAAGCAGGAGGAAATTACGCAAGTCAATTCTATCCCACCCAACTAGCCGTAGAGAAAGGATATCAACAAGTTGTTTGGACAGATGACAATACACATGAGTATATAGAAGAAGCTGGCTCCATGAACATCTTTACACGCATTAATGACACCTTACTTACAAGTCCTGTGAGTGACCGTATCCTGGATGGTGTTACCCGTAAAAGCGTCATAGAATTAGCGAAAGCAGAAGGGATCCCAGTAGAGATCCGAAAGATAAGAGTAGAAGAATTGGTGACAGCTTCCAAAAACGGTAGTCTTAAAGAAATGTTTGGGGCCGGTACAGCCGCTGTAATTTCACCAATTTCAGGTTTTGGCCATAGGGATCAGGACTATACGTTACCGCAAATTGAAAATGGTTACGCAGATCGATTAAAGAAACGCATTACAGATATTCAGTATAACAGAGCTGAAGACCCTTTCCATTGGCGTTTTCAGGTATTATAAAAGAAATTAGATGACCAATATATCAGAGCACTCAACTTGGGTGCTCTTTTATTTATCCAGGATACCCTTAATATTGGGTTTAAAATAATCCGGACCTTTTAATACTTTTCCATCTTCTCTGTAAATAGGTTGGCCATCTGCCCCCAGCTTGCTCATATTACTTCGCTGTATCTCTTCAAAAACCTCTTCGATAATATGCTGCATACCATGTTCCAAAATTGTTCCGCATAAGATATACAACATATCGCCTAAGGCATCTGCTACCTCTACAAGATCATTATTTTCGGCAGCCTCAAAATACTCCTTATTCTCCTCATCCATCAGATTAAATCGGAGTTGATTCTTTGCGCTGCCTAAATTTGCCTTTGGCTCATGTTCTACCCCTAGTCCAAACGAATAATGAAACTTTGCAACGGCATCAATCTTGTTTTTCATGCTATGTCTTTTTAATGTAGTTTTGCGCTAAAATATACATATGTTTAGTACAGGACAATTAATTTTCGCAGCCATTTTTGTGTTTTTTTTTGCGATCGTAATCTTCCTTTCCTATAAAAAAGACAAGGAACTTCATTCCAAAAATTATAAAGGTGTTAAATGGGTTGGGCTTGTGTTTATTGTATTCATAATTATTCTTTTTATTCTTAAGAAATGGCTTAAAAATTAACATTTAATTTATCTACACCACAAAAATCGCTATTCTCACAACTTAATCTGGATTTCATACGTATACTATAAGAAAACAAGTACTTTTGCGTTATAAGTTCAAAGAAAACCGATAAATGACAACCTTTTTTACCATTTTCTTTGTTTTGGTCCTAGTTAATGCCGCTTTATTATCCTTTAGCATTGTTACCAACGGACGAAGACAAAACGATTTTTCAAAAGACAAATCTCAGGATTCCAAAGACAAGGTATACCCATTAGATTTGTCGTCTTCAGAATACAGAAAAGCAATTTAGATTCCTATCTTTAGGGAATGAAACAATTTTTGCTGGTATTCCTTGGAGGCGGAATTGGTAGCGGACTACGTTACCTACTAAGCAAAACACTTAACCCTTATATTTCTAATTTTTTTGTTGGAACCTTTGGTGTCAATATCCTGGGCTGTTTGATCATTGGGATCATATTGGGACTGTCCGCCAAATCAACTGCGCTTAGCAATAACACCATCTTGTTTATTACTATTGGATTTTGCGGTGGTTTTACCACCTTCTCTTCTTTTGCTCTTGAAAATTACGGAATGTTGCGCGAAGGACAGATCACTTCTTTTCTACTCTATACAGTGAGTAGTATACTAGTAGGCATCCTTGCCGTAGCTCTTGGCCTTTGGCTTTCAAAGATCCTTTAACCCATACCCTTTATACATAAAAAACAAAGAGGTTTCTCTTTGATACACCCTATTCTTTCCAAATTAAATAACATCTGCTACACTCGATGTTAAAAATCCCCTTTCAAAAAATCATTTAGACAATTTATATAGTTATTAATAGTATACCCCTATTTTTTGAGGGTATATTTTCTTATTATGATAAAAATCATACGATATACCCCTATTTTTTTAGGGGTTATTTTATTTAATATACTTTTGACGCATCAACAATAAACTAATACAATGAAAAAAGTAGAAGCAATTATTAGAAAATCAAAATTTGATGATGTGAAAAAAGCACTTCATGAAATTGAGGTGAACTTCTTTAGTTACTGGGATGTGACCGGAGTTGGCAATGAAAAACAAGGACATGTCTATAGAGGTATCTCGTATAGTACCACAGACATTCAGAGACGGTATTTAGAAATAGTTGTTTCTGATGATTTCCTGGAAAAAACCATTAAAACTGTTTTAGAATCTGCCTATACCGGCAATGTAGGGGACGGAAAGATCTTTGTCTCAGACGTAATAGAGGCCTACAGGATCAGAACCCAGGAGAACGGATACAAGGGCATCAACTAAATAAATAAAGAAATAACAATCAAACAACTATTGAAAAATGGACGCAGGAATATTTACAGCTAACAATATATGGATGATGATTTGTACCGCCCTGGTATTTTTCATGCACACCGGGTTTGCCTTTTTGGAAATAGGGCTAACCAGACAAAAGAACACAATCAATATTCTATTTAAGAACATCTTTATCATTACCGTAGGATTGCTGATGTACTACATAGGTGGGTTTAACCTGATGTACCCCGGTTTTGCAGATGGATCCTTGGGTATACTGGATTTTGCAGGTTTTGGAATAGCAGCTCCCGAAAATGGAATGACTCCCGAATACGCAGATGGCGGATACACATGGTGGACCGACTTTCTCTTTCAGGGCATGTTTGCCGCAACGGCCGCAACAATTGTTTCCGGAGCCGTAGCAGAACGAATGAAAATAGGGCCTTTTATGATCTTTACAATTATCTATGTTGGGTTGGTATATCCAATAGTAGGATCATGGCAATGGGGAAGCGGATTCCTTTCAACACTGGGAGGTGAAGAAGGATTTTATGATTTCGCAGGTTCTACACTCGTACACTCCGTAGGAGGATGGGGAGCACTTATAGGGATATATCTATTAGGAGCCCGGATCGGCAAATTCAGTGACGAAGGAAAGGCCCAGGCAATTCCCGGACACAATATTCCACTGGCAACAGCCGGGGTATTAGTACTTTGGTTAGGATGGTTTGGATTTAACGGCGGTTCTGTTCTCTCTGGGGATCCGGAACTTACCTCCCTTGTATTGGTTACTACAAGTTTAGCCGCAGCAGCCGGAGGAGTGGGAGCACTAATACTTTCTACCATACTTCATAAAAATCTGGATCTTACCATGTTCCTGAATGGAATCTTAGGAGGGCTGGTAGGAATCACAGCCGGAGCCGATCTAATGTCACCCAATGAAGCCGTAGTCATTGGCCTTATAGCCGGACTCATCATTGTGCTGGGTGTTGCCTTTATAGATAAAATAAAATTAGATGATCCTGTAGGTGCCGTCACCGTTCACCTTATTTGCGGAATGTGGGGAACACTGGCAGTAGGCATCTTTGGCGCCAAAGCAGGAGGCGAGCAATTCTTATACCAGTTAGCCGGTGTAGGTGCAGTAGCTACCTTCTGTTCCTTATCTGCCTTTATCATATTCTACACCTTAAAGAAAACAGTAGGTATCAGAGTATCTAAGGAAGAGGAAATAGATGGTCTGGATCTCCATGAACACGGTATGGATGCCTATCCCGACTTTAGAATGAATCAACATTAATAAAAAAAGAACGGAGCGTTTTGCAGAACGCTCCGTTTATAACCTTTTCAAAATTTTCAACTAAAAACAGTTACTAACATCCTATAAAAGGATATCACAAACATTAAATTATGAAAACGATTATAAATACAAATTACGCTAAAAAATTATTATTTCTTTTCCTGTTTATTAACTCCATTGCACTGATGGCACAGGATGAAGAGACCTCTGATGAAAAGAAGTTCAGCCTTAGTGGAACCGTAGATGCGTATTACCGGGCTAACTTAAATTCTGCCAATTCCGGCGCCAATTACTCAGCTCCGGGAAGTTCATTTGCAAATTTACCCGGATTTGCCCTTGGGATGGCCAATGTTATAGCTAGTTATGAAGGGAAAGATGTAGGTTTTGTGGCCGATCTTGTTTTTGGACCACGTGGTACAGATGCCATTTTTGCATCGCCGCTTTACTCCGCCACAGGTAATATTGTAAACCAATTATATGTCTATTGGAATGTAAGCGATAAGGTTACCTTAACCTTTGGAAATTTTAATACCTTCCTTGGGTATGAGGTGATTTCCCCGGCAGGGAATTTTAATTACAGTACGTCTTATCTTTTCTCCTATGGGCCATTTAGTCACACCGGACTTAAGGCCGATTTCGATTTAGGAAGTGACTGGTCATTAATGCTGGCTGTTATGAACCCTACAGACATAACCGAATTTAATCCTAATGGTAAATATGCCTACGGAGCTCAATTGGGCTACAGCGGGCAGTATTTAAATCTAATTTCAGACGATGGGAATTTCGAAATAGATTATACCGGAGGATTTGATCTTAGCGAAGATTTTTACCTGGGGATCAATGCCGCTTATTTTGACGGGGCAGATGATACCGGATTTGCTGGAGGTGCTTTGTATCCACAGTATAAAACTTCAGAAACTTTTACCTTGGGTCTACGAGGGGAATATTTCGTAGAGACAGGAGATTTCGGAGCCATCGGAACTGGAGTTGAAGATTCTAGTGTATTGGCGTTAACTCTAACAGGAAGCGCCACTATAGGTGACCTGGTAATAAAGCCGGAACTTAGGTTAGACAATGCTTCGGATGATGCTTTCTTGGATACGGATGGTGCATCTATGAAAAGCCTATCCTCTTTTGTACTCGCAGCAGTATACTCTTTTTAAACCTTTATAGTAGTTTTGTTTAGTTCGTTGAGTTGATTAAGCCCCTGCAATCTTGCCGGGGCTTTTCTTATGGAACTATTTGAATGCCTTAACGCCGGCCAATATTTCAATATCCAACGTATTTTGACTGGGCACAATAGGGCAGGAATATTTTTTATTATAAGTACAATAGGGATTGTAAGCCTTATTAAAATCTATTACTATTTGGTTCCCTTCAGGGATTCTCAGATCTATATAACGCCCGCCGCTGTAGGTCTCATTGCCATTGGTAGCATCTGTAAAAGGCAGAAACAGATAGTCCTCAAAACCTTCGTCCTCCTTCAATTCCTCATTTTGGTATACTTCCAACTGAAAAGACTTGCCTTTAAGTTGAAAAGACACTACTCCATAAACTACTTCTTTAGACATCCGGTCTGTGGTTGTAGGCATTAAAAATGGTGTTGCATCGGGAGTTCTGGTAAATGTCGCATTTACAATATATGTAGTATCCGGCTTAAAAAAATCCAAGCCATTAAAGTCTTTTCTATATCGATCTGGCAAAGGCGAAGATTCCGGATCCGAAAACTCTTTATTCAAATCCCTTTGAAATTCTATGATGGAAGCCAGGTCATTATTAGACAGAAGTACCGGCTCAATTTGTTGATCATCGTGGTATTTCTTTCCATCGCCGCAGCCTAGTAGTAGCAAAAACAGACCGAGGATTACCTTTCTTGTCAGAACGCTGTTTATCATATTCATATTTGATTACAAAAGTACAATTTAGGGTATTTTTTGGCTAGATTTGATCAGCTTATTAAAAGACTACCAACCTCTTTCTTCATTAGATTCATGGGTTTACCCGGTCAATGAACATAAAAGACCACTGAAAATGCGACTTTTATATACTTCCTATATTAATTCCTTCAGGGGTCTTTCCAAAGAAGTTTGGTGGCTGGCATTGGTAACTCTTATCAACAGGGCCGGCACCATGGTGATTCCTTTTTTATCCCTGTATCTCACGCAAGACAGAGGATTAACTTTGGAAAATGTAGGAGTGATCATGAGCTGTTTTGGACTGGGTTCTTTGGTTGGATCATGGCTAGGTGGAAAGCTCACAGATATTTTTGGGTACTACA
>CBDUON010000021.1:0-22815 GCA_965368835.1 uncultured Eudoraea sp.
GATCTATTCTGTAATTTGCCACCAAGCGCTCAAAGACTGCGATCTCTTCTTCGCTTAGATTTATCTGTGCCTTTGAAAAGAGCAATTGCTTGATCGCCCAATTATTGATGTAATTGGTCACAAGAGAAGTGCTGTCTTGCTGATTTAAGGGAGCATTTAGTAAGGATTCAATATCTTCCTTATATAGAAAAGCATCTCCTACCCTGGCCAGCGGCTCAGAATCTGGTTCCTTTTTAAAGAGACCGTCACAGGAACTAACCAATACTACAAGAAGTAAGGTTCCACTAAGTGCGGAAACTCTAATTAGATTCTTTAAGGGGGTAATCATTCCGCAAAATTAAGAATTCGAATTTCCTGAACAAGTAATACACTGATTGATTAACAGATTTTTAATAGGCAGTTCTGTTATTTTAGTACCTTAGAGGGTGCCATTCTTGTAGAGTCATGAAATATATCTCAGAAATTACCATACACTTACCCCTTTCGGAATTTGTAAGAAAATTAGACAATCCGGACAATATGAAGCACTGGCAAAAAGATCTGGTGTCCTATAAGCAACTAATAGGGAATCCGGGGGAGGAAGGGGCACAAATGGAACTTATTTACAAAATGGGGAAACGAGAATTGATCCTCATAGAAACGATCTTAAAACGAAATATGCCCCATGAGTTCCACGCCACCTATGATGCAAAAGGTGTACATAATATTCAAAGGAACTATTTTAAAGCCATAGATGAGAATACAACCAAATGGATCTCAGAATCGGAATTCCAGTTTAGCGGGACCTTTATGAAATTAATGGCATTTTTTATGCCCGGTACTTTCAAGAAGCAATCATTAAAGTATTTAAAGGATTTTAAAGCCTTTGCTGAAAAGGGTACTTCCTTGTCACAATCTTAAATTGAAATATATTGAGTCGAAAAATTAAATTATTATGGGATTTTCGCGGGCCAGATGCCAGTGAAACTGCCAAGCATCATGCACGCCATTTGGCCGACTTTGTTAAAAAAGAATCATTGGCATTGAACATCACAGGACATAAGGATCTAACAGCTATGCACTCTGTAGCCTATATGGTGGTGGAAGAAATAAAAATGATCCAGATACGAGACGCACTTTTGCCTCACAGAGGAGAGGTATATGAGGAAGAAATTACCTGATAAAGCAATGACATCTTTTCTAAGTACAGAAGTGAAAATAAAAAAGGCTGGGACCTCTATCTTGCTGGTAGTACTTGTTTGTTTCCTCTTTTTGGGATGTGCCAGCACCCCTGTGGAATTAGATCCTTTAGACAGAGCTTTGGCCTCTAAGGATCCAAGGATACGAAACGTAATGGATCATCCTGAACCGTACGAACTGCAGATTCGTTTTACCAGGATCTTCCGGGAAAAAAATAGTGTGCGTTTTGCCGATTATGATTTTCAAATAGATCGGAACAGGTATTTTTATCCGGCAAGCACAGTGAAATTTCCCATCGCAGTAATGGCTCTGGAAAAACTGAATGCCTCTGATGGCCTTACTATTCAAACAAAATTTTATGTAGAAGGAGATACACTTGAAACCACTTTTGGCAAGGAAATAATAAAAATATTTGCCGTAAGTGATAATGACGCCAACAATCGCTTGTTAGAATTCCTTGGGCAAGATGCCATCAATAAGGAATTTATTTCTAAAAGTATTGGTCATGCCAGAATTGCACATCGGCTTTCAGTACCCAATGCAGATGATGTAACTACCAAACCTCTTGTGATCTATCTTAATGACAGCACCACCACCAGTCTTCAAGGAAGTACCAACACCCCTCCAAATCCACTTACATTGAACGGAATTACAAAAGGAATTGGCTACTATGAAGGTGATTCACTTATTGATCAACCCTTTAATTTTAGTCTTAAGAACTACTATCCTGTTGAAACCCAACACGGAGTTTTAAAAAGAGTCATCTTTCCCATGAGTTTCCCTGAAAAAGATCGATTTAATATTAGTCCATCGCAGCGACAGTTTTTACTGAATGCTATGAAAATACTCCCAAAGGAGGCCGGTTACAAACAGGAAGAATACTATGATAGTTATGGTAAATTTCTGCTATTTGGAGATTCAAAAGAGGCTATCCCATCTAATATTAAGATCTATAATAAGGTAGGGTATGCCTATGGTACCCTTACTGAGTGCGCCTATATCCATGATGAAAAGAACAAGGTAGAATTTATGGTAACCGCTACCATCCTGGTCAATGCTGACGGAATTTTCAATGACAATGACTATGAGTATGAGGAGATTGGGATCCCCTTTCTGGATGCTCTGGGAGATGAACTTTATAAAATTGAGAAGAATAGAAAACGATAGAATAATGGAATCGCTCGGCTTTGATGCTTTTACTAAAAAGATCTTTATAAATGCCTCAAAAGAAAAGATTTACTGGTGCTGGGGAACAGCAGAGGGAATTTCTTCCTGGTTTTTAAGCAGTGCTATGTACAAAACCAAAAAAGGAGCACAGAGAGCCTCTGATTCTTTCATAGAGGCCGGAGACAACTATACCTGGAAATGGCATAACTGGGACGGAGAAGAAAAGGGTAAAATACTAATGGCGAATGGCACAGATCAGATCCAATTTTCGTTTGCAGGTCATTGTAAGGTAACTGTTACCTTGCAGGAAGAAATAAATAATGTGCTGGTGACATTGAAGCAAAATAATATCCCTACAGATGAAAAAAACAAAATGAACATTCATGTTGGTTGCAGCAATGGCTGGAGCTTTTGGCTGACGAATCTCAAGGCCTTTTTAGAACACGGTATCTTGTTGAATGAAACAACGATGGATCTAAAAAACATCCCATTGGCGAGCTTTCAATTCGTCAATATTTGACTTTTGAAATATCAATTATAACTTTAATACTATGAAGAATATCTGCACCATCATTATCCTATTAATTTTATCAAGTAGCTGTGGAATTGATAAGGAAACAAAAAAACCGGAGCCTGAAACATCAGAATCTCTTACCAAGCCGTATTCCGCAATGGATAAAAAACTGGAAGTATACACTACAGCAAGTGATACTGATTTACGTCTCAGCAAGACTGAAAATCTATCATTTACAACTGCCAAGCAGCCGCTGGAGAATGAAGTTTCCGTTTTTGTAAATCCGAACAAAACTTTTCAAAAATTCCTGGGAATTGGAGGGGCTATTACAGATGCTTCCGCTGAGGTCTTTGCAAAATTGCCTGAATCCAAACAAGAAGAACTTCTGAAAGCCTACTACAGCAAAGAAGAAGGTATTGGCTATTCCCTTGCCAGAACAACGATTCACAGCTGTGATTTTAGTAACGGCAGCTACACTTATGTGGAAGAAAATGATAAAACACTGGCTTCTTTTTCTATAGATCATGACCAACAATTCAGGATCCCTATGATCAAAAAAGCAATAGCAGCTGCCGGGGGAGAACTCTTACTTTATGCCAGTCCATGGAGCCCTCCTGCCTATATGAAAGACAACAATAATATGTTGCAGGGTGGTACATTGCTACCGGAATATTACGACACCTGGGCTCTTTACTACACAAAATTTATAAAGGCGTATGAGGCTGAAGGAATGCCTATTTGGGGTATTACCATCCAGAATGAACCAATGGCCGTACAACGGTGGGAATCCTGTATTTATACTGCAGAGACAGAACGAGATTTTTTAAAGAATCACTTAGGGCCTACAATGGAAAAAGAAGGTTTGGGGGATAAGAAGATTGTGGTCTGGGATCATAACAGAGACCTGATTACTCACAGGGCAAATACCATTTTTGATGATCCGGAAGCGGCAAAGTACGCCTGGGGGATTGGGTTCCACTGGTATGAAACCTGGGCAGGCGGTGATCCCATGTTCAATAATCTGGGAGCTATAAAGGAATCTTACCCCGATAAAAATCTGCTTTTTACTGAGGGTTGCGTTGAAGGTTTCACCGCTGAAAAATATCAGTTTTGGGCAAACGCAGAACGCTATGGTCGTTCTATGATCAATGATTTTAATCAGGGTACCGTAGGTTGGACAGATTGGAATATCTTGTTAGATGAACGGGGCGGCCCCAACCACGTTGGGAATTTTTGCTTTGCTCCTATTCATGGAGATCTATCGGCGGGTTCCCTGATCTATACTCCCTCCTACTATTATATTGGGCACTTTTCAAAATTTGTCAGACCAAATGCGTTGCGTGTAAGCACTGTTAGCAGCAGAAGTGTCTTGTTAAGCACTTCATTTATCAACGAGGATTCTTCCCTGATTACTGTTGTGATGAACCCCGGTGATAAGGCGATCTCTTATCAGTACTATGTTGGCTCAGAAGTTAGCGTGATAAATATACCTCCGCATGCAATGCAAACCCTAAAGGTTCTATGAGCCGGCATAAAAGATTCCTTATATGTTGTTTAGCTGCTGTATTTATTGCAATTGGATGTAAAAAGAAAAAGGAGGAAAAGGCCATAATACGCATAGCAGTGGCGGCCAATATGCAGTATGCGATAAAAGAATTGGCAGAACAATTTGAGAATGATACAGGCTATACATGTGAAGTGATCTTAAGTTCTTCCGGTAAGTTATTCGCTCAGATAAAGGAAGGCGCACCTTATGACCTGTTTCTTTCAGCAGATCTAATATATCCGGCAGCACTTCAAGCTATGGATCTAACGCACGAGCCCCCTAAGATCTATGCCTATGGAAGCCTGGTACTTTGGAGCTTTAGCCCATCATTAAAGCCTTCCCTGGAAGTTTTACAAACCGACAGTGTTCGGCATATTGCCCTTGCCAATCCCAAGACTGCGCCCTACGGCAAGGCTGCCGTAGAAGTGCTCGAATTTTACGGATTATCTGCATCCTTACAAGATAAATTGGTATTTGGTGAAAGTATAGGGCAGACCAACCAATTTATCACCTCTGGAGCTGCAGATATTGGATTTACTTCTCAGTCTGTTGTGATGAGCGAGGCAATGAAAAAGAAAGGTCGGTGGATACGGATCAATAAGAAAGCCTACACGCCTATGCCACAAGGAGTGGCATTAATAAAACGTAAAATATCTAAAAAGCAAGGGGCTCAGGCCTTTTATGAGTATCTTTTTTCTTCAGAAGGTAAAGACATCTTACAAAAATTTGGATATTCGGTACATGAATAGAATAGAGGGGCATATTGAGCATCTTGAAATTTCGGGCGATCTTACCCTGGTGACTGTTCTCCTAACGGGAGATATTAGAGTTAAGGCAATTGTAATAGATACTCCTAAAAGCGCACCTTATCTGGAAAAAAGGAAAAAGGTAGCTGTTCTTTTTAAAGAAACAGAAGTGGTGATCGGTGATCAGAGCGAGCATAAGGTGAGTTTACAAAATCGGATACCGGGCAGCCTCGAATCCTTAGAACAAGGTAAACTGCTAAGTTGTCTAACGGTACAAACGGCTGCAGGAACAATTCGTTCTACCATTAGTACCGCTGCTGTTTTATCATTAAAATTAAAGCCTGGCATGCAAATCATGGCCATGATAAAATTAAATGAAGTAATGTTATCGCCATTATGAATTGGGAACCACTGCTTTTAACCTTTGAACTGGCATTTACCACCACCCTTGCCTTGCTGGTAGTTTCTATTCCGCTGGCCTATTGGCTTTCCAAAACCACTTCCAGAATTAAACCGATCATAGAAACCCTGGTTAGTATGCCCTTGGTATTACCTCCAACGGTCCTTGGTTTCTATTTTTTAGTGGCCTTTAGTCCTAATAATGCCTTTGGTGAATGGATAAATTCCTGGTTGGGTCTTCAATTGGTATTTTCCTTTGGGGGTCTTGTGCTTGCCTCTATGATCTATAGTCTGCCTTTTATGGTACAGCCCATACAGGCGGGGTTGGCATCGCTCCCTTCATCATTATCTGAAGCGGCTGCGGTTATGGGCAAATCCAGAAATATCACCTTGTTAAAGGTCTTGCTTCCCAATATTAAAAAGTCACTTTTAACGGGCATTGTATTGGCTTTTGCCCATACTGTTGGGGAGTTTGGGGTAGTTCTTATGATAGGCGGAAATATTCCGGGAAAAACAAGAGTAGCTTCTATTGCTATCTATGATGAGGTGGAAGCGCTTAACTATGAAGCAGCAAATTTCTATTCCCTCACCTTATTTGCAATTACTTTTGGGATGTTACTGCTGGTATACCTCATTAATGGAGGGTATTTAAAAAGATTTTGGAAATGATCAACCTAGACTTTCAAAAGCAGCTGAAGACCACCGAGGGATCCTTCGAACTCAGCATCGATCTCGATATCCCAAAAGGTAGTTTTGTTACTTTATACGGGCCTTCAGGTGCAGGTAAAACCTCCATTCTAAGAATTCTGGCCGGCTTATTGGTCCCAGACAAGGGGAGTATTATGGTAAATGATACCCCGTGGTACCATTCAGAAAGAAAGATCAATCTATCACCTCAAAAACGAAATATTGGGTATGTTTTTCAGGATTATGCCTTGTTTCCCAATATGACTGTTAAAGAGAATCTGAAATTCGCGCAGAGAAAAGATCAGACAAAGGATCTGATTCCTGAGCTTATGGAAGTTATGGAACTCACCAGGCTGGAAAACAGGTCCCCGGATACGCTATCCGGTGGTCAGAAACAAAGGGCTGCATTGGCCAGAGCCCTCGTACAAGAACCAGATATACTTCTTCTGGATGAACCCCTGGCGGCCTTAGATGCACAAATTAGTAGTAAACTACAGGACTATATTCTGCAAGCACATACTACCTATGACCTTACTACCATCCTTGTGAGCCATGATCTTGGGGAAATAATGAAGCTAACAGATACCGTGGTCGTAATGGAGCAAGGAAAAATAAGCAAAGTAGGAGTGCCCCAGGATATATTTATGAACAAGGAATTAAGTGGAAAATTTCAATTTACAGGAACAGTATTGTCCATAGAAAAACAAGATGTCATTTATGTAGTAACCGTCCTTATTCATAATTCCATAATTAAGGTAGTAGCGGATGCTTCAGAAATAAAGGACCTGAAAAATGGGGACCGTGTTGTGGTGGCATCCAAAGCATTTAATCCTGTGATCTATAAGGTTACAGAAGGCGTTTAAAAAATAATACAATGACACAAAGTGATAATCCGGCACTTTTACTTATTGACATTCAAAAAGGGATGAATGATTTGGGGTATTACGGCGGACATAGAAATAACCCCCAGGCAGAGGAACAGGCCGCTGAACTTCTTGCCTTTTGGAGAGCACATCAACTCCCTGTGATTTATGTGAAACACAACGGAACTCCACCATCGCCACTGGCTAAAGGTGCTCCCGGGAACGATTTTAAAGATATCATAAGACCTAATAAGGGGGAACCCATCTTTGAAAAGGAAGTGAACAGCGCTTTTATTGGAACTGAACTAGATGCCTTCCTTAAAAAAGAAGGGATCAGGCATTTGGTGCTGGTTGGCTTAACAACTGCCCATTGTGTCTCCTCCACTGCCCGCATGGCCGGGAATTTTGGGTATGACACCTATATTATTTCAGATGCAACAGCAACTTTTGATACCTTAGGAAGCAATGGACAGCTGTATGAAGCAGCACTTGTGCATGATATTTGTCTTGCGAATCTAAAAAATGAGTTTGCCACCATTTTAGATACGGCGGGTTTGTTAGATCTTTTATAGTCTATAAAAAGTATTAAGATGATCCACAGGTTAGGGAAGAAGTTCACGGATATTTTTCAAAGGAACATGCCAGATGCTTTTGTATTTGCCCTGACCCTAACCCTTATTACCGGAATCCTGGCATTGCTTTGGGTAGATGTAACGCCATTCAAGGTCTTAGAGTCGTGGTATGACGGATTCTGGATGTTGCTGGAGTTTGGGATGCAAATGGTATTATTGGTGATCACAGGCTATTCTATTGCCTTGTCTCCCCTCATAAAAAGAGGGATAGATTTTTTAGCAAAAAAGATACATACTCCCGGACAGGTGTATCTTCTGGTGGTCTTTATTGGCTCACTCTTATGCATGGTTAGCTGGGGGTGGGTAGTTATTACTGCCGTGCTGGGCAGAGAACTGGCACTAAGGATAAAAGGGATCAATTATCCTTTTCTTATTGCTTGTGTCTATTTTTCACATATAGGATGGGTTAACGGATTATCGAGCTCTATTCCTTTGCTACTGAACACTGAGGGGAATTTTATCATAGAGGCTGGTATTCTGGAAAGCACCATCCCTACTACTCAAACCCTTGGATCCGGACTCAACATTGCCATATTGGTCAGTTTTGTAATTATTGCACCTTTGTTAATGCGTTTTCTCCTGCCAAAAACAAAAGATATACAAACCCTTGAGAATATGCTTGAGCCGGAGGATCAACTAAACTCTGTTTCAATTCACGAAGAAGCCCGTTTATTAAAACTGCCCTATAAAGCGGTTTCAGACCTCTTGAATAATAGTAGCCTCCTGCAATATATCATTGCCACCCTGGGGATTATCTACCTGGGTTCTCATTTTAGTAGCAATGGATTCGACCTGAATCTGAATATCATGATCTTTTTGTTCCTGATGCTGGGATTATTTCTTCATAGAACGCCTATGCGCTATGTGCTCGCCATGAAAAGAGCCAGCGGAAATGTTTCGGGGATTTTATTTCAGTATCCATTCTATGCCGGAATTATGGGTATTATGATATATACCGGATTAGGCGAAAAACTCGCCTATTGGATGGCTTCAGTAGCAACTTTAGATACTATCCCGTTTTTTTCCTTTTTAGCAGGAGGACTCGTTAATTTTGCCATCCCCTCGGCGGGTGGTGAGTTTGCGGTCATTGGCCCTGCCATCATAAAAGCTGTGCAGGAAATTGGGGCAGGCCTTCCCCCTGAAGAAATAACCGCGCTTATCTCACGAGCATCCATGTCTGTTGCCTATGGAGAAAGTCTTACCAACCTTATGCAACCATTTTTCTTACTCCTGATCATTCCGATAATGGCAGTAGGAATAAAAATACAGGCAAGAGACATCATGGGGTATCTGGTGATCCCATTTTTTATTCTCTTTATTGTGCAGGCAGCCTTAGTTAGCTGGTGGCCATTATAAAGAAAATACGGTAAAATAAAATGTAGCTTTTACGCCTTTTCAGCAGGTATGCCATACAGATCAAAATCTGCGGCTTCTGTAATGGTTATTGTAGTAAAATCGCCTTGTTTTAAGTAATATTTAGAGGCATCAATAAGAACTTCATTATCTACATCGGGGGAGTCGAATTCTGTTCGTCCTACAAAATAGTTGCCTTCCTTACGATCAATAATACATCTAAAGGTCTTCCCTATCTTTTGCTGATTTAATTCCCAGGAGATCTGTGACTGAATTTCCATGATCTCATTCGCCCGCGCTTGTTTAACCTCTTCAGGGACATCATCCTCAAGAGCAAATGCATGTGTGTTTTCCTCATGACTATAGGTAAAACATCCAAGGCGTTCAAAGCGCATCTCCCTTACCCATTCCTTTAGTGTTTGATAATCTTCTTCCGTCTCACCGGGATACCCAACGATCAGAGTAGTTCGGATGGTCATATCAGGAACTGCCTTTCTGAAATCTTCCAGCAACCTGGTCGTTTTTAGTTTGGTGGTTCCTCTGCGCATGCTTTTAAGAATAGGATCAGAAATATGCTGTAAGGGGATATCTATGTAATTACAGACCTTGGGTTCTTGTCGCATTACGTCCAGGACATCCATGGGAAACCCGGTAGGAAATGCGTAATGAAGGCGAATCCATTCAATGCCTTCTACCTTCACCAGGGCCTTGAGTAATTCAGCTAAATTTCGTTTTTTATAAAGATCGAGCCCATAATACGTTAAGTCCTGTGCAATAAGAACTAACTCTTTCACACCTTTAGCTGCCAATTTTTCTGCCTCTACGACCAATTCTTCAATTGGTTTACTCCGGTGTTTCCCGCGCATCAGGGGAATAGCACAGAAGGAACAAGGCCTGTCACACCCTTCCGCTATCTTGAGGTAGGCATAGTTCTTTGGAGTTGTAGTTAAACGCTCCCCAAGCAACTCATGCTTGTAATCTGCTTCCAATGCTTTGAGAAGATTAGGAAGATCACTTGTGCCAAAATAAGCATCCACATTGGGGATCTCCTTTTGCAGGTCTGGCTTATAACGCTCACTTAAACAACCGGTTACAAAGACCTTATCTACAACCCCTGCCTCTTTTTGCTGTACGTATTCCAGTATTGTATTTACGCTCTCTTCTTTTGCATTGGCAATAAATCCACAGGTATTGATCACCACAATATTGCCGTCTTCTTCATGCACCACTTCTTTGTCATTGGCACGCAATTGTCCCATGAGTACTTCAGAATCGTACACATTCTTGGAACACCCCAGGGTTACTACGTTAATCCTATTCTTTTTTAGTGATTTTGTGCGCATTCATTCTAATTGAGGTGCAAAAATACAACAAGGCATACCATATTTTCCTGCTTTGCACGATTTCTTTCTTTTTTTCGTTAAACCCTTGGGGCATATAACGATCTAAATGTTAGCTATCTATGACACAACAATCATATTATATCACAATATTCCTGGCTATAGCAATGCTGGTTAGTTGCTCTTCAAATAGCGATGATGACAATGGAGGACCTATTGTAGATGATCCGACAGAACTTTACTTCCCCCCATTATCTTCCAGTACCTGGGAAACTATTTCACCTCAAGAACTTGGTTGGAATACAAATGCTACTACCGCTTTGAATACCTTATTGGAAGAAAAGAATACAAAGGCTTTTATAATCCTAAAAAACGGCAGAATAGCGATGGAAACCTATTTTGGTTCTTTTACCCGTGATAGTATTTGGTATTGGGCCTCGGCAGGAAAAACGCTAACGGCTTTTACCGTGGGGATTGCTCAGGAAAACAACCTGCTCAATATTGATGAACTTAGCTCTATGTATCTTGGAAAAGGATGGACCTCTGCCGAAATGGTGAAGGAAAATGCCATTACCGTGAGGAACCAACTCACCATGACCTCTGGTTTGAACGATCTTTTCTTTGATTGTGTAAGCCCGGATTGTCTGCGATATACTGCAGACGCAGGGACACGATGGGCCTATCACAACGGTCCGTATACTTTGTTGCAAAATGTCGTAAGTGCTGCAGCAGGCACTACCTTTACCTCCTATTTTAATACTGAGCTGCGCGATAAGATAGGAATGAATGGATTTTGGCTTAGTACCAACGGATCTAACAATGTCTATTTCAGTAACGCCAGAAGTATGGCGCGTTTTGGGTTGCTGAATTTAAATATGGGAACCTGGGAAAATACCGTTTTGCTGGGGGATATGGATTATATAACGTCCATGAGTACTTCCTCCCAGGATCTAAATCTATCCTATGGATATTTATGGTGGTTAAATGGCAAAGACAGTTACAGAGTGCCCGGTTCACAAGTGGAATTCCCCGGCTTCCTCATTCCAAATGCCCCCGCTGATACCTATGCCGGCTTGGGAAAGAACGATCAAAAACTATATATCGTTCCAAATCAAGGACTGGTAGTGGTTAGATTAGGGGAAGATGCCGGCGAAGACCAGGCGGGTCCGTCCAGTTTTGACAATGAACTTTGGGGGATTCTAAAAGATCTTATTGGGTATTAAAAACGATTTTTTTAACGATACCCTTCCGGAATTTCTCTAACCTTATTGATCTTTTCATACCCGGCACCCAGTTCCAATAATCTGGCCTCCTCAAATTGTTTTCCAATAAAGGTTAGGCTGATGGGTTCTCCGGTGGCTTTATACCCCATTGGAATGGTCAAGGCCGGATATTTAGCAACAGCTGCATAGGCGGCATGATAATTATTTATAGAAAGAACGGCATCTAATTGATTGTTATCTATAGCTTCATTAAAAAAGTTTCTCGTCTGCTCTTCTAAATTACTTTTAATAATGGCCAATTGTTTCATAGAGACTGTGTCAGAAACAATGGCATTAAATCTTGCCTGTCCGTATGGAATACGAAGCAAACTATCTTGCAGGTTATAATCAATGATATCTGCCACTTCCTGTACAGTAATATCCTTCTTATTCTCTACATGGCTGGCAATATATGCCGGGAGATCTACTTTCATATCCAGGTTAAGGATACTGATAAAGCCATCAAGAGGCATAGTAGGCGGGTCTATCACTACAATTTCTGCACCCGCCGCCTTCAGCTTATCGAGCGTCAATTTGTAAATACTATCACCTTCCAACAAATTGGAAAAAGCTCCAAAGCGCTTGCCGTTTATTTCCGAGGTTGATAGGTTTTGAAACCAATTCTTTCCAAAGTCTTTACCTACAGAACTGGGATCATCAGCATCTTTCCCCATCATTGCATCCAATACAATTGCATTATCGGTAACATTCCGGGTCATAGGTCCGGGTGTATCCAGCGTACTTGAAATGGGTACTATACCGCTTCTGCTCAGCAGCCCTATGGTTGGTTTTAAGCCTACTACTGAATTTTGACTCGATGGTGAAAGTATAGAACCTGAAGTTTCCGTTCCAACAGCTGCTACTGCATAATTAGCCGCCATAGAGGTGCCACTTCCTGCACTAGAACCACCGGTTTCAAAGACCTTTCGCCCATAAGGATTCAATGTTTGTCCCCCAAAGGCGCTATAGCCTACCGGGCAGCCATCGCAGAGGTAATAGGCCCATTCACTGAGGTTTACCTTCCCCAGAATAAGTGCACCTTTTGCCTTGAGCTTTTCTACGATAAAAGCATCATCTGTATTATTTTTTGTGAAAATCAGCGCTCCTGCCGTAGTATTCATCCCCTCAGTATCTATGTTGTCCTTTAATAGAATTGGCATTCCATAAATAGGGTGGTGTCCTTCTTTTCTTTCCTTATCCCTTTTACGCGCCTCGTCTACCACTTCTTTATTCAGAGCTATGATAGTATTTAATGTAGTTTCATTATCTAATTCATATTTGTAGATCCTGTATAAATAGAACAAGACCAATTCCTCATATGTTAATTTACCTTCTTTCACAAAGGCCTGAATATTGGGGATATCCTGCTCAAGGATCATAGGTTTTAGTCGCTCATACTCCTCCTTTGAAACTTGAGATACTTCACGATATAAGGGTCGGAAAACTTCATTTTTATCCAATACCTTAGATTGTATCAACTTATAGCGCATACGTTTATTTGCATGCTCTTTATTGGCCGCCACTTCCGCAGAATCATTATAGGGAGTCCATAAGACAAGGTTTTCATCTACCGCTGATTCATTCCTGCAACCTCCCATCCAAAGAAGAGAAATAATTAAGATCATTAAAACAGTGATACTTCGTGGCATTACTATAATTTTTTCCATCTGTCAATATTTACTTGATTCATTCGCACAAATTCATCCTTCCCCTCTGCCCGGGCCAGGACCAAAGAGCGTTGTGCCGAAGTAATGGCTCCTTTATAATTTTTCACAGAAGCCTCTACCAATGATTTAACTCTATAAAAATAATAGGTATCTCCTCCAATAGCTATTGCTTTTTCCAGGTAGTTTAATGCTCTGGCAGATTCTATTCCTTCTTCCTGAAGGTATCTCGCGGCTTCGTAATAGGTTTGTGCACTCGGATTGCCAACCAGACTTTTCTCAATAGCCTGCATCATCACTTTTTGTGTATTCACTACAAGGGGGATTGAGACACTGGTATTGCCCCATTTCCATTGCATTATGGCCCCGTTATGAGAAATAGAATCGAAGGAAATTAAAAAATTTTCTTGCCATTCTGAATGTTCTTCAGGTTCTATACGCACCCTACATGCATCTTCTGAAGGATCGTAAGCCGTTCGGCCATCGCCCCAATGAGAGGTATTCTTATGAAAGACCACTTCCCAGGAAGATTCTTCCGGAAAGGCATAAAGTGCATAGGTTCCCGGGAGCAGGGTATTTCCCATCACCTCAATTTCACTATTTACGGTAAATTTTGTGGATTCATTGGCTCCAACCCGCCAGATACGGCCGTAAGGAACAAGTCCGCCGAAGAGCTTTCTTCCCCGCACAGCCGGGCGAGAATACTCTATTGATACAGTAGTTAATCCTATATCTTGTTTGATTTTTGAGAATGGGCTGGCTTTTGGGTGAATAAGCTGACTCTGTACTGTAGAGATCAGCAGCAATACAATAATAAAAGATATGATCTTTAGCGTTTTCAACTGAAGAAGGAGTCAACAAATTCGAACTTATTAAATACCTGCAGATCTTCAATTTTCTCCCCTACTCCAATATACTTCACCGGAATTTGGAACTGATCTGAAATACCAATGACCACACCTCCTTTTGCTGTTCCATCTAGTTTTGTCACCGCCAGGGAAGTTACTTCAGTAGCCTTGGTGAATTGTTTAGCCTGTTCAAAGGCATTCTGGCCGGTAGAGCCATCGAGAACGAGCAGTACCTCATGAGGAGCATTTGGAACTACTTTTTGCATTACCCGTTTTACTTTGGTCAGCTCATTCATTAAATTAACCTTGTTGTGAAGTCGACCAGCGGTATCAATAAGTACTACATCCGCGTCTTGGGCCAATGAAGCACTCAGGGTGTCGAATGCCACGGAGGCCGGATCACTTCCCATCTTTTGTTTAATGATAGGTATATCTACCCGATCTGCCCAAACCTGCAGCTGATCGATGGCCGCAGCGCGAAAAGTATCTGCTGCACCTAAGATGACGGAATATCCTTTATTTTTTAATTGGTATGCTAACTTCCCTATGGTGGTGGTCTTCCCTACTCCATTGACGCCTACTACCATGATGACATATGGTTTTTTGTCTTTTGGAATATCAAAATCTGTTGCCTCCCCAACATGGGTCTCGGAAAGTAGCCCTGCAATTTCCTCCCTTAGAATGAGATTGAGTTCATCTGTACCAAGGTATTTGTCTGCCGAGACACGTTTTTCAATTCTACCAATGATCTTAAGTGTTGTTTCTACCCCAACATCAGAAGTTACCAGGACTTCCTCCAGGTTATCCAGGACGTCATCATCTACTTTCGATTTTCCTGCAACTGCCTTACCTAATTTTGAAAAAAAGCTGGTTTTCGATTTCTCAAGACCTTTGTCCAGGCTTTCTTTTTTTTCGGAAGAAAATATTTTCTTAAAGATACTCATGGGCGGTGTTTGCTTGGCGGCTCAAATATAAGAAATAAAAAAAGCCGCTATCCTGGGAGAGCGGCTTATTTATTGTGAAAAAGAGTTGCTATTTTTTAGCTAACCACTCGTTTACCATTTCCGGTGACATTACTGATTCAACAAAGGTATAAGCACCACTTTTAGGCGATTTTACCATTTTGATAGCCTTTGTCAGTCTTTTTGAACTTCCCTGAAGGGTTGCTACGGTCTTCTTTGCCATGTTTTCTTACTTTATCTCTTTATGAACAGTCATTCTTTTCAGAATGGGATTAAATTTCTTAATCTCCAGTCTATCGGGAGTATTCTTTTTATTCTTGGTTGTAATATACCTTGAGGTACCTGGCATACCAGATTCTTTGTGCTCTGTGCACTCCAAAATTACTTGAACCCTATTTCCTTTCTTTGCCATGATCTATTATTTATGTGGCTTACTTCAGTATTCCATTCTTACGTGCATCTTTCAACACGGCAGAAATTCCTTTTTTGTGGATGCTTTTAAGAGCCCTTGCAGAAACTTTCAAGGTAATCCAACGATCTTCCTCAGGAATATAAAACCTCTTCTTAGAAAGATTAACGTCAAATCTCCTTCTCGTTTTATTCATCGAAAAGGAAACGTTATTTCCGAACATCGCCCTCTTTCCAGTAATTTCGCAAACTTTAGACATGGTGCTCTTATTTACTTTGTTTTAAACAGGATGCAAATTTACGTCATTTTAACGGAAGCACAAAAATCTTTTTTAGAATTTTAAAATTTCTTTTTGCAGCATTTCCAATGCCTTATGAACCCCTTTTTGTACGATCCTTACACGGTGGTTTCCCATGGCGAATTCCTGAACATTTACTCCCTTTTCAGAAGCTATGGCAATGTAAACCGTTCCTATAGGCGCATCAGAGTCGCCTTTAGTTGGACCTGCATTTCCTGTAGTGGCCACTCCAAAATCGGACTTCATCATTTCCCGTATATTACTCGCCATGGCCGCCGCCACTTCAGCACTTACCACAGAGTGCTTTTTAATTAATTTCTCAGGAACCTTGAGAATGTTGATTTTGGTCCTGGTTGCATAACACACTAAACTCCCGACAAAATATGCCGAAGCTCCGGGAACGGAGGTGACTTGTTCAGCGATCTTCCCGCCTGTGAAACTCTCCGCGGTGGCCATGGTAAGTTTTTTGGCAGTTAGTAATTTACCAATAACGGCTTCAATAGTACCTTCTTCCTCTTCGCCCGTAATAATATCGCCAATGAGTTTATAGAGCTCTGCAGAAACGGCTTTGATCCCATTTTGCAGCACTTCTTTGTCTTTTCCCTTTGCAGTAAGGCGCAACCGTACCTTTCCCAAATTTGGCAAATACGCAAGTTTTATAAAGTTTGGCAGATTATCTTCCACGGTGGCAATGCGCTCTGCGATAGCGCTTTCCCCCAACCCATATGTCATTATGGTCTTATGAATAATAAAGGGTCTTTTATATTTCTTAATGAGCTTTGGAAGTACCTGGTTGGTCATCAGATTTTTCATCTCATAAGGTACGCCGGGCATAGAAACAAAGACGTGGTCATCTTCTTCCATCCACATTCCGGGAGCAGTTCCGTAAGTATTGTGCAAAACCTCTGCTTTGGAAGGAACAAGTGCCTGTTCCCTGTTGATGTCTGAAATTGGCGTTGAAATATATTTTCTAAAAAGAGATTCTATATGTGCTAACACCTCCTTATTCTGGATGAGAGTATCATTAAAGAATTCACAAAACGTATGTTTGGTAATATCATCCTTGGTAGGACCAAGACCCCCTGTAATGATCACAATCCGGGCCCTGGAGCGCGCCTCTTTCAAAGCATCCAGGATATGAGCCTTATCATCTTGTACAGAAGTGATCTGATATACCGAAATGCCTATATTGTTGAGTTCGCTTGCAATAAAAGCGGAATTGGTATCTATGATCTGACCAATGAGGATCTCATCGCCAATTGTAATAATTTCTGCAAACATTAGACGTCAAAATCTTTTCCAAGTTCTGAAATGACCTGAAGAATATCTTGTTTTAATACCGGGAATTTGGTTTCTATCTGATCTTTATTGTCAGCACTTTTTCCAAGTGTTTCTATCTCTAATGCAATGGCCCTGGTTTGTTCCATCCCAAGCAGATCTACATTGGGCTTTATTTTATGCGCAAGCTGATACACATTTTCGTAATCTCCTGCCTCAATGGCCTTTTCAAGATCTTCGAGATCTTGCGGAACTTCTTCCAGAAATACAGTAATCACAGATAGTACGAAGTCTTCGTCTCCATCTGCCATCTCCTTTAATTTATCAAGACTATAGATCATCTATTTTATTTTTAAACGCAATAATTCTTTCCCTTCCAAACTTCCCGAAAGGTAGTCATTTGGACTTACTCTGCCAACACCCGCAGGGGTACCTGTAAAGAGTATATCTCCTTTTTTTAAAGTAAAGAATTTAGACACATATCCAATGAGTTCATCAACGGACCAAAGCATTTTTGATGTATCTCCATTCTGAACCACCTTATCATTCTTAGTTAATGTAAAATGAAGGTTTTTTAAGTCTTTAAGATCTGTTTTTGGAAGCCATTTGCCAATAACGGCAGCCCCATCAAATCCTTTTGCCTTTTCCCAGGGTAGTCCTTTCTCCTTTAATTGAGCCTGTAGGTCCCTGGCAGTAAAGTCGATTCCCAGACCTATTTCATCGTAATATTTATGGGCAAACTTAGGATCAATATGCTTCCCTACTTTTTTGATCTTTACCAAAACCTCCACCTCATAATGGATATCATCTGAGAATTCCGGAATATAAAAATCCTGATCTTTAGGCAGTACCGCAGAATCTGGCTTGATAAAAACGACGGGGTCTGTTGGACGTTCGTTAGACAATTCCTTAATATGCTCCGCATAATTCCGGCCAATACAGATAATTTTCATTGCCTATACCTTACTATTACAGTTTGTTATTGAGCTTGCTCAATTTTATTTGTGTGAGGACCTTTTTAGTATACAAGGGAAAATCGGCATTGAGTATCCAACCAAAATACCCTGGCTCTTCTTCTAAAACAAGTCTCACTTTTTTTCCTTTGTGTTTCCCAAAGGTGAAGATCTCTTCCTCCTCTTCATCCAATCCAATAAAGCCGGCAAAATCTACGCTACGTTTGTGAGTAGAAAATTCAGCAAGCTTTTTGATGTTGTTTTCCAGCTCCGGATAGCGTTCTAACTGAGATAGCAAAACTTCATAGGTAGCTTCAGTATCTGCCTTGGCACTGTGGGCATCGGTCAGGTCCTTATCACAATAAAATTTATATGCAGCAGAGAGCGTTCGCTGTTCCATTTTATGAAAAATAGTCTGAACATCTACAGATACCATACTTTTCATATCAAAATCTATATCGGCTCTTAGCATTTCTTCGGCCAGCAGAGGAATATCAAAACGATCAGAATTAAAACCTGCCAGATCACTGTCTTTTATAAATTGATAGATCTCCTTGGACAATTCCTTGAAAGTTGGTTCATTAGCCACCATTTCATTAGAAATACCATGAATAGCCACTACTACTTCCGGGATCTCACATTCCGGATTTACCAGCCAGGTACGGTGATCCTTTTCCCCATTAGGTGATATTTTAAGGATAGATATTTCTACGATCCGGTCTTTAGCAACGTTAGTTCCGGTAGTTTCCAGATCGAAGAAGCAAATAGGCTTGCTAAGGTTTAGTTTCATTTTAAACAATTATATACGGCAGGTAAGGTAAATAAGAGGCCTCGATTATAAAGACTAAATATCCCTGTTAATGTCCCAGTTCTCCAGATAATCAGCTACTGCTTTTACAAACATACCTCCCAACGCCCCATTTACAACACGATGGTCATAGCTATGCGAGAGAAACATTTTAGAGCGAATTCCTATGAAATCGCCTTCAGAGGTCTCAATAACAGCGGGTACTTTGCGTATGGCTCCCAATGCCAGAATAGCCACTTGCGGCTGATTAATGATAGGGGTGCCAAAAACACTTCCAAAGGTACCAACGTTGGTCACCGTATAGGTGCCGTCTTTTATTTCATCTGGTTTTAAGGCATTGTTTCGCGATCTATTGGCAAGGTCGTTTACAACTTTAGCCATGCCCACCAAATTCAACTGGTCAGCATTCTTTATGACAGGCACAATAAGGTTGCCATCCGGGAGGGCTGCAGCCATCCCAATATTTATATTCTTCTTTTTAATGACCGTATCTCCCTCCACAGAAATATTCACCATGGGGAATTTCTTTAAGGCCTTTGCCACTGCTTCAATAAAAATGGGCGTAAAAGTTAACTTCTCCCCTTCCCTTTTCTCAAAGACATCCTTCATTTTATTTCTCCAGCTAACCACTTTGGTTACATCTACTTCAATAAAACTTTGAACATGTGCCGAGGTAGCCACACTATTGATCATATGCTGTGCAACCAACTTACCCATACGGGTCATTGGGATCACCTCATCCCCTGTGGCGGCCTGAGCAGTGGTCACTTTATGCGGAGTTTCTGTGATCTTGGGAGTAGCGGATTTGGCGATCTCTTTTTCCTCAGTGACCGGAGCAACAGTGGGTTGTTTCTCTACTCCCCCATTACTTCTTTTTTCCAGATATGCCAGAATATCATTCTTGGTAACTCTTCCCTCCAGGCCAGAACCTTCAATAGATTCGAGTTCCTCAAAGGATATTTGTTCTTGTTTGGCTATGTTCTTTACCAGCGGGGAATAAAAACGTTCTGATGCTCCGTAATCTGCCACTGGTGCTGCCACCGTTTCCTTGGCGGCTACCATTTCTTTTTCAAGGGAGACCGCTGCAACTTCCGGAACAGCCTCTTCTGTCTTCTTCACCTCCTCAACAACTTCCTCAGCAGAAGATTCAGCTCCCTGTACTTCAATTACGGCAACTGTCTGGCCTACTTTAATGACATCGTCTACTTCAAAAAGTTTTTCTAACAGAACACCTTCTACCTCACTGGGCACTTCAGAATCTACTTTATCGGTGGCAATCTCAAAAACTGCCTCATCCAATTCAATAGTATCTCCAACTTCTTTTAACCAGGAAGTTAGGGTCGCTTCCGCAACGCTTTCACCCATCTGAGGTAATTTCAATTCAAATTTTGACATATTCTTATTAACCGCCTTGTTAAGTACTATATTTTTGCAAAAATACTAAATTTATGGACTATTTTTTAAATTTTCCGTATAGTTCTATCAATGTGCTTTTAAGGAATTCTCAAATGGAATTCTATTGATGATGCTTCGCCCAAGGGTAATCTCATCGGCGTATTCCAGTTCATCACCAACCGAAATTCCTCTTGCTATGGTTGAGGTATTTACTTCCAGGTCCTGTATTTGTTTATAAATATAAAAATTTGTGGTGTCTCCTTCCATGGTTGAACTCATGGCAAAGATAAGTTCCTTGACCACACCGCTTTTTACTTTTTCAACAAGCGAATGAATGGTAAGGTCTTGTGGACCTATTCCTTCCATAGGTGAGATCTTGCCACCTAATACATGATACAAGCCATTGTATTGACTTGTGTTCTCAATCGCCATTACATCGCGAATGTCCTCAACCACACAAACCAAACTTGTATCTCTTTTGGGATTCCCACAGATCTCACAAAGGGCAACATCTGAGATATTATGACAATTGCTGCAAAACTTTATTTGGGTACGCAAAGATTCTAAGGAACGTGCCAACCTATCTGTCTGAGACGCAGGCTGCTTCAATAGATGCAGAACTAATCTCAAGGCCGTTCTTTTCCCTATCCCGGGTAATTGAGACATTTCGTATACCGCGTTTTCCAGAAGCTTTGAAGAAAATTCCATACGAGCAAAATTACGTACTATTTTTACTTTTTGTACTTTGCAGGCGAAATTTATTTGAATGACAGCCTCCCATATTCTGCTACTTATAGGCGCCTATTTCCTGGTCCTGGTTCTTATTTCTTACTTCACCGGGCGAAATGATTCCAATGCCGATTTTTTCAAGGCAGGAAAACAATCCCCCTGGTTTGTGGTTGCCTTTGGAATGATAGGAGCCTCCCTGTCTGGAGTTACGTTTATATCTGTTCCCGGCTGGGTAGAATCTTCAGATTTTAGCTATATGCAGGTAGTTTTTGGCTACTTGTTTGGGTATTTTGTCATTGCCTTTGTTCTTTTGCCTATATATTATCGCCTTAATGTCACTTCTATTTACGAATACCTACAAGATCGTTTTGGTCCTGTTAGTTATAAGATCGGGGCGCTTTCTTTCTTTATTTCCAGGGTTTTAGGTGCGTCTTTCAGACTGTTTCTGGTAGCCATCGTCTTACAGCAATTTGTCTTTGACGCATGGAACGTGCCTTTTGAACTCACTGTTGTCCTTTCTATTCTGCTAATCTGGATCTACACCTTTCGCGGAGGCATCAAGACCATTGTATGGACAGATACCTTGCAAACCCTCTTTATGCTGGTCTCAGTAGGCTTATCAATTTATTTTATCAATCAAAAATTAGGGTGGAGTTTTACCGAATTCCTCAGTTCTGAAGAACTCAAAGAGTACAGCACTATTTTTTTTACGGATGATTTCTATGCCAAGAATCATTTTGTAAAATCCTTCCTGGGTGGGATGTTTATAACCATCTGTATGACGGGGCTCGACCAGGATATGATGCAGAAAAATTTAACCTGCAGGAACTTAAAAGATGCCCAGAAAAACATGGTTTCGTTTAGTGTGATCCTGATCCTGGTAAACTTTGTCTTTTTATTGCTTGGAGCCTTGTTGTTTATTTATGCCCAGCGCTTTGAAGTGGCCATCCCCTTGATGGATGGAGCACCAAAATCTGATCTCCTCTTTCCTGAGATCGCCCTCAATAGTGGCCTGGGAAGTGTGGTTGCCATCACCTTTATTCTTGGCCTAATTGCAGCCGCCTATAGTAGTGCAGACAGCGCCCTAACCTCACTTACCACCTCATTTTGTGTCGACTTTCTGGGGATTGAGAAAAAGGACCAAAAAATACAAAAGCAACTTCGAAAAAGAGTGCATATTGGCATGAGTGTACTGCTGGTGCTGGTGGTGATAAGCTTTAAATACATTTTGGACCGGAATGTCATAGATGGTTTGCTAACAGTGGCAACCTATACCTATGGCCCTTTATTAGGACTGTTTGCCTTTGGGATCTGCACCAAATACAAGATAAAGGACAAATTGAGCTGGGTAGTGGCTATTGCCTGTGTCCTGATCATCATGTTTGTTTCTAACCTGCCGGCTGAAGCACTTGGGGGTTATGAGGTGGGCTATGAACTCTTACCTGTCAATGGGCTGTTAACCTTTTTAGGGCTGTGGCTAATCCGCAAACCTAAGTAGTGATCTATTTATAAAGCTCCAAACTAATAGTAATATTTTAAAGTAGGCGAATTAAATATGTAGGAATACTACACATAGACCTTGAATTATTATCTTGATGCCCGTATACAATTCACATGCACCTTACTCTTCTATGACCAACTACTAACCAAATGATAAAATTCTTTCGAAACATTCGTCAAAATATGCTTATGGAAAATCCAATCTCCGCTAAAGCTTCGACTGGCACGAAAACATCCAAATACATTACTTACGCAATTGGCGAAATAATTCTGGTGGTCATTG
>CBDUON010000022.1:0-22609 GCA_965368835.1 uncultured Eudoraea sp.
CTATGGTCCTTTTTGGCAGATCCTTTTTGATGAATATGTTTTGACGAAACAAATGTTACTAAAAATTAGTAATTTTAAGATCCTGATGGAGAATGAGGCGGTCTCAAGGGAGTCCATAAAGATCAGGGAAAATATAGTACTTCCCCTGCTGGTTATTCAACAATATGCCCTCCAAAAAATAGGGAAGAACACCAAGAACAAAGAAGTTTATAAGAAAATTGTAACGCGTTCTCTTTATGGGAACATTAATGCCAGTAGAAACTCGGCCTGATACAACTCAGCATCATTCTTTTTTTTAGATCATGAATCAAGAAGTATATCAACTCATCTACCGTTCAAAGGCTCAGCCTAAGATGAAACAGGAACAGATTACGGAAATAATAGAAGAAGCCATTGCATTCAATGGGCAAGCCGGAATTACGGGTTGCCTTGTCTACGACAGAGGTTATTTCCTTCAATTATTAGAAGGCGAAGAAGATGCTGTAGATCAATTGTATAAGAAGATAAAAAAAGATACGCGACATTCAGAAGCAGAGATCCTTTCTACGGGTTATACGAAAAACAGGATCTTTGAATCATGGAAAATGGGCTATGTTGAATTGCTATCGAAAACTACAGGAGAAAAGGAAGAAGTAGCCGAAAATGCAAAAAAGGAATTGTCTATGGTCTCTACAAAGGACGATTTTACATCCAAAGTGTTTTGGTATAACGTTCATTCCCTTTTAACAGAAACTGTTTTTTACAAATAATAAAGGGGATCTACACATAAAAATGGTCTGATCCACTATATAGTTAGGGTCAAATACTACATCCTAAAATTACAAAGGACTACTCAGAAGATGATAAAAGGTCTTTATTCCATAGGCGATATGTCCTATACGTAAGTTTTCATTGGGGCTATGCTGATTATTATCAGGATTTACCATGGGGACAATGAACGCAGGGATCTGCAGTTCATTAATAAAGGGAGCAATGGGTACGGTACCTCCCATAATTCGTATTTGAACAACTGGTTCCTGAAAAGCCTCCCCCAGAGTACGCACTAAAAATTTCCCGTATTCATTGTTCAGATCTGTTCGGAATGCATCCGTTACTGAGCCCTCCCTAAAGGTGAGTATTTTTTGGTGTGCCATGCGCTCCTCATAGGTTGGGATAGTATCCGTAATATAAAATCCTGACTTTTCTATATAAGCTCTTACCAGGTTCTTAAGTCTGGCTCCTTTTGATTCCGGTACCAGCCTGAGGTCTAATTCTGCCGTGGCCGTTGCCGGGACTATGGTCCTGGCCTTCTCGCCAATCCATGCCGATCCTAAACCCCTAATGTTCAAAGAAGGATACTGCAATGATTCCTGATAGAAGCTACCAACTTTATCTGGTGTTTTAATTGCCAGATGCTCATTAATGGCTGTGACATCATCTGGTACACTTTTTAAGACCTCCATGGTGGCTGCATCTATAGTGATCCCATCATAATATCCGGGGATGGTCACCTTTCCGGACGCATCTTTCATTCCCGCTAAAAGTTGAGCTAATTGAAATCCCGGATTGGGGGCGTAATTACCGTAATGACCACTATGCTGTGGATATTCTGGTCCATATGTAGTGAGGCTCAAGGAAGTAATTCCCCTACACCCATACACCACGGTTGGTTTTCCCGAAGTATGAACCGGACCGTCATTGATCACCAGGAAATTGGCCTCCAGCAAATCCTTGTATGTCTTTACCGCTTTTGGTAAGGGTTTGCTACTTTTCTCTTCTTCCCCATCCAAAATCACCTTTACATTAAAGGGTATATGCTTATTCTCTTTTTTTAACAGATCAATGGCATTTAGAAACATAACTATGGGGCCTTTGTCATCCGAGGTAGACCTGCCAAAAAGTCGCCATTCATAATCTATATCATCTTTTATGTCCTCAAAAGACTTTGTTGTAAAACCCTCTCCTTCCGGGGCCTTTAGTACAACTTTATACGGGTTGGGTTGATTCCATTTGGAGGGATCTACAGACTGCCCATCAAAATGCATATAAAACAAAATAGTAGGTTTTTCATCTACCATGGGGAGCGCAGCGAAGAATAGGGACTGTCCTTCAGTAGGTAATACAGAGGTATTAAAACCCCGTTTATTGAATTCTTGCGTTAGCCAACTGAGGTTGCGGTTTATATCAGCAGTTTCCAAGGCATCGTTGGGAATTGCAACAAATTGTACCAAATCATCTATGGCGTGCCTTACTTGTGTTTTTAAAGCAATGTCGTCTTGTGGATGGGCTATTGTCGCAATACAAAAAATGATAATGAGTGTAAAAAACTTCTTCATGGTATCAGGGATCTATTATGGAATAAATGTAAACAATTCTCAACTCCTAAAGCTTAGGGGTTCTTAATTTAATAATGACAACTCGAAGTAATAATAAAAATGGCGTGCCGTGCAGTATTAGATCGAACCAGTCCATAAAAGCCATTCCAGTAGCACCGCCTGCCACCCATTTAAGTTTGCCCCAAAGATGAGGTTCGGGAAAATATGGTGCCAGGCCCAGTGTAAGACAGAGTAAGAGTACTAATTTCCAGTTATCAAGAAGGTTCATATTGATGTTTTTATTGAGGTGACAAAATGGTCTATTCCCTGAATTCCTTTTTCGGTTAGCATTTTAATAAAGGCCGAACCTATGATCGCTCCCTTAGCATAGGTGGTGGCCTGTTGAAAAGTTTGCGCATTGCTGATCCCAAATCCTACGATCTGTGGGTTTTTCAGGGCCATATCCGCAATCCGCTTAAAGTATTTGTGTTGTTCTTCTCCAAATCCTGTTTTGGCACCGGTGGTACTGGCAGAGCTAACCATATAAATGAATCCATTAGAACCCTGGTCTATTTGATGGATTCGTGTATCACTGGTCTGTGGGGTTATCAGGAATATATTTAGCAGCCCATGGGCTTTAAAGATGGCTTCGTATTCTTCCTGATACACATCGAGAGGCAGGTCTGGTAAGATGATCCCATCTATGCCTATTTCCTCACATTTCCTGCAAAAAGCCTCCACCCCATATTGCAGAACCGGATTAAAATACCCCATTATGACGAGGGGAATAGATACTTTTTTTCGCACATCCTTTAATTGTGTAAACAATACGTCCGTACGCATTCCATTCTTTAAGGCGGCTGTTGAACTCTCCTGTATGGTGGGCCCGTCTGCCAGCGGATCACTAAATGGCAGTCCAATTTCTATCATGTCTACACCTGCTTTTTCTAAGGCCGTGATGATAGGGACGGTATCTTCCAGCCGGGGATATCCGGCGGTGAAATAAATGGACAGGAGTTTTTTGTCTTCCTTAAGTTTTTGCTGAATTCTGTTCATTCTTTTTTACTGCGTTTAGTTTGCCATTTAGAAAGCGTTACAGTTTAAAATAATCAATATAGGTTTGCAGATCCTTATCTCCTCTTCCGGATAAATTGATCACTACCACATCATCCTGACTAAACTTTCTATGATCGAAAATGGCAAATGCATGAGAAGTTTCTATGGCCGGGATGATCCCTTCTAATTGGGAGACCAGTAAGCCGGCAGTCATGGCCTCATCGTCTGTTATCGAAATAAATTCGCCCCTGCCGGTTCTGAATAAATTGGCATGCATGGGGCCCACTCCCGGATAGTCGAGTCCGGCAGAAATAGAATACGGTTCAGTGATCTGCCCGTCTTTTGTTTGCATTAATAAAGTCTTACTACCGTGAATGATCCCTACCTGGCCTAAGGCAGAAGTTGCTGCGCTCTCCCCGGAATGTATTCCCTTGCCGGCAGCTTCCACAGCAATGATGCCTACCTCCTCATTATCCAGAAAATGGTAATAAGCCCCGGCAGCATTACTACCACCACCTACGCAGGCTACTACATAATCCGGGTTTTCCCGGCCTTCCTTTTCCTTTAGTTGCCATTTAATTTCTTCAGAGATAACCGACTGAAAGCGCGCTACCATATCAGGGTAGGGGTGAGGCCCAACTACGGAGCCAATTATATAATGGGTATTTACAGGGTTATTGATCCAATCGCGTATGGCTTCATTGGTAGCATCTTTTAAGGTTCGGCTACCTGAAAGCGCAGGTCTTACTTCGGCCCCTAGCATCTTCATTCTGGCAACATTAGGTGCTTGCCTTGCGATGTCTATTTCCCCCATATAAACGATGCATTCAATACCCATTAGGGCACAGACAGTGGCGGTGGCAACACCGTGTTGTCCGGCACCTGTTTCAGCAATGATGCGGTTCTTACCCAGTTTCTTTGCCATTAGGATCTGTCCTATGGTGTTGTTTACTTTATGGGCTCCTGTATGACAGAGGTCTTCTCTTTTTAGATAGATCTTTGTCTTGTATTTTTCAGAAAGCCGGTTCGCAAAATAGAGGGGTGTTGGTCTGCCAACATAGTCTTTTAAGAGTTGATCAAATTCTTCCTGAAACGAAGGATCGGCCATTATCTTTAAATAGTTCTGGCGAAGTTCTTCCGTATTGGGATAGAGCATTTCTGGGATAAAAGCACCTCCAAACTCCCCGTAATATCCTTTTTCGTCTGCTTGATAGGTTTTCATAGCGAGCGTATTAATTTTCTTTTCGCAATTTATTTATAAAGATTTGTAAATTCTTAGGATCCTTTAGACCAGGCTGTATTTCAAATTTACTGTTCACATCTATAGCATGGCATTTCTGTGCTAAGGGCGAAGCCAAAAATTCTATAAGTTTAGGTATATCAGATACACCTATTCCCCCGCTTAAAAAAAATGGAACATCGGAGGTATAGGAACTCAGAAGTTGCCAGTTAAACGTAAATCCATTTCCACCGGGCAACGGTCCTTTGGTATCGAACAAAAAATAATCGCAATAGGATTCAAAAGGTATTACTATTTCAAAGGAGAAAGTAGTACCTACACTAAATGCCTTAATTATTTTATAAGTTCCTTTGGCCTTATTATGCGTTTTTTCAAGCAGCTGAAGCTTCTCTTTAAGCTGTTCACAGTACCGGGCTGTTTCCTTGCCGTGTAACTGAATAAGCTCTAGAGGTACCTGTACAACCTTTTCTGCTATTTCGTCAATTGAAGCATCAACAAAAACACCCACGCGTTTTATGGAAGATGGTAAGGCAGGTACCTTGCCTGCAACAAAACGTTTGGAAGGTTCCCAGAATATAAAGCCCATATAGTCTGGCTCTAAAGCAGCAACGGCCTCTATGTTTTCCAAATATTTCATGCCACAGACCTTTACTTTCATGCCTCTACATCTTTTATAAAATTCGTAGCACTTTTACCGGGATCCTGACTGGCCATAAAAGACTCCCCAATAAGGAAACCTTCATAACCTTCTTGTCGCAGGCTCATTATAGCCGATGTCTGGCTAAGACCACTTTCGGAAACTTTTACAAATTCGTCCGGGATCCTGGAGGCAAGCATTCTGCTTGTTTCCAATGAAACCTCAAAGTTTTTCAGGTTACGGTTGTTAACTCCAATCATGCTGAGTCCCGGCATTAGAGCATGTTTCAGTTCGGCCTCATTATGAACTTCCAGCAGCACTTCTAAGTGAAGTTGTTTTGCCAGCGCTGAGAATGCTTTGATCTGATCCCTACTGAGAACAGCTGCGATCAGCAAGATTACATCTGCCCCGTACGCTTTGGCTTCTATTAGCTGGTATTCGTCTATGATAAATTCTTTCCTTAACAGGGGAATTTGTACCGTAGCCCGGGCCAAAAGTAGATCTTCCAGACCTCCTCCAAAAAAGTGACTATCTGTAAGTACAGACATTCCGCAAACTCCCGCAGCTTCATACCCTCTGGCTACTTCTTGTATGGTACTTATCGAATTAATTACGGATTTAGAGGGAGACCTGCGTTTAAATTCTGCGATGATCCCTGAGCTACTTTCCCTTAATGCCTCAGCAAGCGATACCGTTTTGCGATTGAACAGCGCTGAGGCTTCAAGTTGTTTTGTTGACACAAGCGACTTCTTTAAGGCCACTTCCTCTTTTTTCTGCACTACTATTTTATCGAGAATATTCATTAGCTACTAAGTTCTTGTAAGGTGCGAAGAGCTTTTAGGCCCTTACCACTTTTTAGTGATTCCATGGCAATTTCGAAACCCTCTTTTGGTGTGCTTCCCTTTGCGGTTGCAATTGCTATCCCCGCATTGGCACATACCACATTATTTTGGGCCTCTGTCCCTTTTCCTTGCAAAATATCCATAAATATCTGAGCAGACGCTTCAATAGAAGCACCCCCTATTATATCTTGCTGTGATATGACGGTTACCCCAAAATCTTCCGGGAGTAACATGGATTCAGTTGTATTTGATATGGTCTTTGTGCGCCCGGTCAATGAAATTTCATCATAGCCATCTAGTGCATGAAGAATGGTGTATTTTTTATCTGTATTCTGATAGAGATAGCCGTACATCCTCGCCAGTTCCAGATTAAAAACACCAACGATCTGATTCTTAGGAAAGGCGGGGTTTACCATGGGACCTAACATATTGAAAAAAGTTTTCACGGCCAATTCTCTGCGTATAGGGGCTACATTCTTCATGGCCGGATGAAATAGTGGTGCATGAAGCACACAGATGCCCGAAGTCTCAATACACTTCCTTAGAAAATCGGCATCATTACTAAATTTTATTCCCAAAAATTCCATCACATTGCTGCTGCCACAAGTAGAAGAAACACCATAATTTCCATGTTTGGTGACATGGATGCCTGCCCCGGCGGTCACAAAAGATGCCAGGGTTGAGATATTAAACGTATCCTTCCCGTCTCCTCCGGTACCACATAGGTCTATAGGATCGAAATCCTTCAGGTCTACTGCCAGACAAAGTTCTAAAAGGGCATCCCGAAATCCTTCTAATTCTTCAATGGTAATACTACGCATCATGTATACGGTGAGGAATGCAGCAGTCTGACTCGGATTATAGACCCCTTTGGCCATATTGATCAGAATGTGTTTGGCAGCTTCCTTATCCAGGATCTCCTGATTGATGAGCCGGTTTAATGTTTCTTTCATGGTTTAGAATGTATCCAATTCTCTAAAATTTTCTTCCCCTGAGGAGTAAGTACAGATTCTGGGTGGAATTGTACCCCACACACATCGTATTCTCTGTGACGCAATGACATCAACTGTCCATTGGTATCAAAAGAGGTTGCTATCAAAGCTTCCGGCAGATCAGGATCAACCACCCAGGAATGATATCTTCCTACTTCTATTGTTCTAGGTAGTCCTTCAAAAATAGGATCGTTCTTTACGATCTCAACGCTGGTTGCAACTCCGTGATATACCTCATCCAGGTTAATAAGCTTGCCTCCAAATACCTCCCCTATGGCTTGTTGTCCCAAACAAACGCCAAATATACTTTTGGTTGGGGCATAGGTTGCGATGATCTCTTTTAATAAGCCTGCCTCTTCCGGGATGCCAGGTCCAGGGGACAGGACAATCTTTTGAAATTTATCTACCTCCTCGAGACTTAGTTTATCGTTCCTCTTGACCACCACTTTACATTTCAGGTCTTCCAGGTAATGCACCAGGTTGTATGTAAAACTATCGTAATTATCGATCATCAATACCTCTATCATCGCGCTACAGATCTTCTGCTATTTCCAGGGCTTTTGTTAAAGCACCTAATTTGTTATATGTTTCCTGTAATTCATTCTCCGGTTCTGATGCAGCAACCAGACCGGCACCGGCCTGGTAATACAGCGAATGATCCTTGCTCAGGAAGGTTCGGATCATTATGGCGTGATTAAAATTCCCCTGAAAATCCATAAAGCCTATTGCTCCTCCGTAATAACCCCGGTTCGTAGGTTCGTAGGTTTCTATAAGTTGCATGGCCCTATGTTTTGGAGCTCCGCTTAATGTGCCTGCTGGAAAGGTGTCCGCTACTACTTTTAAGGTGGGGATGTCTTTTTTCTTTTGCCCGGTTACCTTAGATACCAGATGTATCACATGAGAGAAGTACTGTACCTCGCGGTAATTTTCAACTTTAACCATGTTACCATTACGGCTCAGATCGTTTCTTGCAAGATCTACCAGCATTACATGTTCACTGTTTTCCTTGGCATCTTCCGAGAGTTGTTTGGCAAGAATAGCATCTTCTTCATCATTACCCGTTCTTTTAAAGGTACCTGCTATGGGATGTATCTCTGCTTTTCCGTCTTTAACAATTAACTGCGCTTCGGGCGAACTTCCAAAAATTTTAAAATCACCATAGTCAAAATAGAACAGATATGGGGAAGGATTTATAGATCGAAGGGCCCGGTAGACATTAAAATCATCGCCTTTGAAAGCCTGTGAAAATCTTCTGGATAGCACCAGTTGAAATACATCGCCTCTATGGCAATGTTCTTTCGCAAGCTTTACATGTTCCTTGTATTCCTGATCTTCTATATTGGTTGAAGGTTTTCCTTGTTTTTTAAAGTTATAGGAAGCAAAATTTCTGGCATTCAACAGTTGTTCTATGTATTCAATATTGCTTTCCTGATCATAACAATGTGCAAAGATGTACGCCTCATTCTTAAAATGGTTAATGGCTATGATGTTTTGGTACACGGCGTAATAAACATCCGGAATTGGAATTGAATCTTCTTTTTTACGAATTTCAATTTCTTCAAAATACCTAACGGCATCGTACGCTATGTATCCAAATAATCCATTATTAATGAATTTGAAATCCTTCTGAGTCACTTCAAATTTCTGCGCAAAGTCGTGTATTACCGCCGCCACATCTGTGGTTTTTGTTATAGGCAGTTCAACTTTTTTTCCGTCCGGGAATTGCTCAGTGATCTGTTCATTTTCAATAGTAATGGAGGCAATAGGATTGCAGCAGATATAGGAAAAGGTATTGTCGTTGGCCCTGTAATCACTACTCTCCAAAAGTATACTATTGGGAAATTTATCCCTGATCTTCAGATACACACTTACCGGAGTGATGGTATCTGCCAGGATCTTCTTATAATGGGTCTTTAATTTGTAACGCATCTAATTGGAACTTTTTGGTTTACTTAGAAACTTGCCGGGGCTATTTAAAGCAAAAAGGCTTGTCGTGATAGACAAGCCTTTTCGTACAGTAGTACTACAATGTGCTTAGCTCACGACATAAGACGTAAGGTAATCCACCACCAAGTATTTACTGTAATTGTTTTCATTGGTTCAAATATAGAAAGGAATTTTAGATATACAAATCAATTTTTCGGATTCTTAATTTACTGCGAGAATATTCTAATAATAAAATTCTACCTCTTAATTAGGATCTAATATTTCAGCTCCATCCGTTCAGATCTGTAAAGAATATCTGTTTGTCCCCAGGAACTTGTTTTATTCCCATTTGTACTTTTAAAATACAAGGTTGCTTCAAAGACCTCGTCGCCTGTCTCGTAATCTACTTCAACTATTTTTCCCGATAAATTTGTTCCTTTACTAATGTACCCAGAGGTGGCCAACACATTATTTGTAGTGGGCAGATAGTCAACATCGCTCACAATCGTAGAGAAGAATTCTTGCCCTCGTTCTTTTCCGTATTGCCATACCTGCGATACGGTCTTCTCTTTTTCGTCTATATGATATTCTACAGCGCGTGAAAAATGAACTGTATTCTCAAAATTTCGATAGGTACCATTGTCAAAAGCCAATAGATTTCCATTTGGCATTAGGATGGGAGCATGTGTTCCCCAGGAATAATCAAAGGTATCGGCACTTTCTTCGCCTTGTTGTATTGCGTTGGCATACGGTTTACCATTAGAGTCGACTGCAGTTAAAACAAAGGGTGCTGTTTCAAATCCGTCACCATTTCTTCCGGCTTTCCCCCAACTCTTATTAGGAGCTAAAATCCATTCTAGTGTATTGTTCCAGGAGATTTTAAACAGCCCCTGATTTTTGCCGGAAACTATGATAGAATTATCTTTTTCGTCATACGCCAAACCATTCATATGCAGCCAGTCGCCGCGTCTGAAAAAGTTAAGATCATTCCTGCTTACGTCTAATAGCTTGGCAACATCCCATTCTCTGACAATTTTAGAGTTTTTTCGGTCGAATAGTATAATGAAATCGCTGTCTGAAACTTCAAACTGACTTTCAACTGTTATAAAATTATTTTTTTTCCCAACGCAGATAAGAAGGTTGCCATCGGGTAATTCAACCACGTCATGGTGCATTCCATAATTTGGATTGATGTTGGTCTTTTTTAAAGGTTTTCCAAGCATATCAAATTCATAGACCACATTTCTGCTAACCATTAATAGTGTTCCGTCCTTAAGTCTTTGAAATGGACTTACCATTTCCCCGGCAGAGCTTAGATCAAGATACCAACGAACCTTGCCCTGGTCATCAAAAATAAAGGGTCCGGAATTAAAGGATCCTTTATTCGCAAAATGAATATCGCAGGCATGCATTCCCGGTTCCATTTTACTTCTTTCCAGTTTATTGATCTCAATAGTTGGAAAATAGGAGGGAAGGGGTTTTGTGATAATTTCTATGGTGTCTTTTATTTGCCCCCCTTCGTAATCTAAGGTAACTACCACCTTATTTATGGCATTAGGATATAAGCCAACGACGGGTATTTCTAAATTAGTGGCTTTGTTTTCAAAAGCTTGTTCCAGGGGAATACCTCCCAACACGTTTACCTTGGCCGTAACAGGTTTTTCAGCTTCAATGTTTAAATTGGCTGTAAGTGGTGATATATCATACGGGTTCAGAGTTGTATCTATTGAATATTGAAAACCCGATGTACAACTGCTAAGTACAAATACACTTAAAAACAGGGAACAAATAAAGTATAAGGATGCTTTGGAAGACATTTTAAATTTTTTTTAAAAATAATGGTTTACACCAAACTACTCTAATTTAAATGCGGTGGAACAAAAAAAAATCCCGAATAGATTTAACTATTCAGGATTTAAAATAAAATATATTCTTCTAGAATTGCAGGTCAACAACCAGATCAAATTCGTCATAAATCGTTTTGTCTCCCAGATTATCAAAGAAACTTCCAGATCCATAACGCACGTTATAGTCTGCTCTATCTACTTTTACAGAGGCTGTAGCCTTACTTCCATAGATGGAAACATCGAAAGTGATAGGTTTTGTAATTCCTTTAATAGTTAGGTCTCCTGTCACTTCGTATGAATTCTTTCCGGTCGATTTAACATCTGTGAATACAAGGCTAGAGGTTTGATGACTTTCCACGCCAAAGAAATCATCAGATTTCAGGTGTCCTTCCAATTTGGCTTTAGATTTTCCCTCAAGGTCTGTTGAGATAAGACTAGACATATCAACCATAAAATTTCCTCCTACAAGTGTATCCCCGTCAAAAATTAGGGCACCTTCTGTAAGTTGTACCAGGCCTGTATGAGAGCCTGTCACTTTGTAGGCTTTCCACATAACAGAACTCTCCTCTGTTTTCACTTCCTTTTTAATAGGCTCAGTGGTGGTGGCAGAAGCCGATACTCCAAATACAATGGCAAGAGCCAAACTCAATACATTTCTTTTCATAATAATCTTGTTGCTTTTTTAATAATTGTTTTAAAAATGGGATTGTTTAAAATTTATTTAATAGGGTATTTAATTCAATTAATTCCTTTTCTGAAAATTGTTCAACCAGCACATCTTCTGTTTTATACATAACATCATCCATGTCTTTTAGGATGTCTAGCCCTTTGTTAGTAATAGTGATCTCGATCTTTCTCCGATTCTCTTCACAAATTGACCGCTCTACCAACCCTTTGATCAGCAATTTATCTACCAGCCTGGTGGTGTTACTCATTTTGGTGACCATACGCTCATTGAGGGTAGTGAGGTTGGCCGGAGTACTTCCCTGACCTCTAAGTATTCTTAGGACATTAAATTGTTGTAAAGACACACCAAAGGGCTTTAAGGCTGCGCTAACGGTTTCAGTCACTTTGTTGTTTACCAACATTAAATGAATCACTGTTCTCCTTTTTAGCGGAATTTTCTTGGTCGTTCTTATAACTTCTTCTACATTCATGTAACTACAACAATTGTATATACAAATATATAAATATCTTAATTAGTTGTTTTATGTAATACGCTAAAAATGTGTTAATTTTTTTTACTACTGCATAAATGTCTATGGTTAAAATGGAATCACATCATAGTAGATTATTGAGAAGTATTTTTATTTTTGTACCCAAATAAATGACTATGGCAGATCTATCGCAGGAAGAATGGGCAAGTAAGATAAAGGAAGACGCTAATTGTGTTATCCTGGACGTCAGAACCCCGGAAGAAGTAGAAGAGGGAGTTATTGGTGATGCTCTGCACCACGATATTTATAATCCTCAGGCCTTTATGCAGGCTCTGCAAAGCTTAGATAAATCGAAAAATTATTACATCTATTGCCGGTCCGGTAACAGAAGCGGGCAGGCTTGCGCAATTATGAACAGCCTGGGCTTTGCCAATGCCTTTAATCTAAAAGGTGGCATCCTTGAATGGAAGGGAGATCTTTCCTGAATCCTAAAAACGTATTCCTGATTCTCGCTTGCAGCGGGAATTTTTATTTTGGAGGATGCGTGAAGCGGTCTTACATTTTATTTGGCAAGGACAAAAGTTTCCTCTCAGGGATGCTGTAAGTACACTTGGGCATCCTATCAAAGTAATTAGTTCCGGGAAGCCCAATAGCCTGTCCGGGCCAGATTTTCTTTATGCGAAAATATGTATAGATGATCAGGAATGGGTGGGCCATGTGGAGCTGCATGTCAGGGCTTCTGATTGGTATATTCACCAGCATCATAAGGATACTGCTTATGATAATGTCATTCTACATGTGGTATGGGAAGCAGATGCCATAATTACCCGCAAAGATGGATCTTCCATCCCAACCATGGCACTTAGTCAGTTTATCTCACAAGATGAATTAACCAAATTTCAACATGTTTTTTATGCCAAAAAGGATAGGGTGCTTAATTGTGAAAATTCAATTGGCAGTATTGCCCCCGAAATTATAATCCCCTGGAAAGCTCATCTGTTTCAAAGTCGAATCCGGCAAAAAGCCATGCTCATAAATGCAAGGCTGCAATACACGGCCCAGGATTGGGAACAAGTCTTTTTTATGATGCTTTTAAAGAGTTTTGGCCTTAATAATAATGGTGCTGCTTTTCTGAGTCTGGGCCAGGCCATACCTTTTAAGGTAATAAGAAAGAATGCTGCAGATCCCTTTCTATTAGAGAGTGTCTTATTTGGTATGGCCGGTATGCTAACTAAAGTAAATGTTTCAGATCCATATTACCTCGAACTAAGAGAAGCGTTTAATTTTCTAAAAGTTAAATACAACCTGCAAAATGAGGTGTGCCAAAAACCAGAATTCTTTTCCTTACGGCCTTTTAACTTTCCTACTATTCGTTTGGCTCAGATAGCAAACCTATACCACAGACATCCTGCCTTGTTTGCCCACGTAATTGAGGCTACCTCGCTAGAATCCATTCGATCTTTGCTTAAGGCACAAGCCGGTCCTTACTGGGACACCCACTTCAACTTTGGCAAACCAACAAAGCCAGCGTTAAAAAAGACGAGTAGCCAATTTACAGACCTTATAATTTTAAATTCGGTTTTACCCATAAGACTTTCTTACAAGCTGCATACAGGGAGATCGGATGTAAATTGCCTTACCTCCTGGGCAAAAGAGATGAAAGCGGAGAACAACAAGGTTGTTCGACTCTTTCGATCTCTTGGGGTGCCAGCTTTTAATTCGTACGATAGTCAGGCACTCCTGGAATCCTATCAAAAGTATTGCACAAAAAATAAGTGCCTACAATGCGCTATTGGTAGGCATTTATTGTATGGAAAATAGTAATTTTAGGGCATGAACGTCTTTTATCAACTTTTGTATTTTTTTCAAAAGCGAGGTTTTGAAGTATCGCGTCGAATTGCAGAACGTTTGGGCATAAGGGCCAGAGTTGTGCGTACCACCTTTATCTATCTTACATTTGTAACCTTGGGTTTTGGATTTGCCCTGTATCTTTTTTTAGCCTTTTGGTTAAGGATCAAAGATCTGGTTTACACAAAACGCACATCTGTTTTTGACCTCTAATTATGATTAGACTTTTTCGATCCAAGATCTATCTAGCTATTACCCTAATGGTATCCATCCTGATGGTAGGTGTACTAGGGTTTCGTTTTATTTCGAGCTACAGTTGGTTAGATGCTTTCTATATGACGATCATTACGGTCGCTACTGTAGGATTCGGAGAGGTACGCCCACTAGATGCTAATGCCAAGATTTTTACAGCCCTACTTATTATCAGTAGTGTCGTAATATTTTCATTTGCAATATCAGTGATCACAGAATACATTCTCAGTAGAAATTCCCTAGAACTCCTAAAAAAGAAAAAAGTGAAAAACCAGATCAGTAATTTATCCAGTCATGTGATCGTATGTGGTTATGGTCGCAACGGTATGCAGGCAGCTGAAAGGCTTACCGCTTATAATCGTCCGTTTATTGTTATTGAAAGAGACAAGGAGACCATTGAAAAATATGAGGACGAGGTCTTATTTGTGGAAGGTGATGCCAATGAAGATACTGTTCTGCTGGAAGCAGGAGTAGATCGTGCCAGCTATTTGATAGCGGCCCTGCCAGATGACGCGGATAATTTGTTTGTCGTTTTATCAGCCAGGCAATTGAACACTTCGCTATTTATAATAAGCAGGGCCTCTAAGATTACTTCTCAGAAAAAACTATTATTAGGAGGAGCCAATAAAGTGATCATGCCAGATAAGATAGGGGGGGACCATATGGCATCTCTTGTAGTGATCCCGGACCTGATAACCTTTATGGATAAATTATCAATGGAGGGAGAACACACTACCAATCTGGAGGAAGTAGCTATAGAAGACTTTTCTGATCAGGTAGATTGCAATTCCTTAAGAGACCTTGATTTGCGAAGGAAAACCGGGTGTACCATTATTGGATATATTGAACCCAACGGAAATTATATCATTAATCCGGAAGCAGATCTGCAGCTAAAACCAAACAGTAAGGTGATTGTGCTTGGGAGGCCGGAACAGATCCGTAAATTGAATGAAATGTTCCATATTAGAGCATGACATTTGGGAAAGAATATTTGATTGGGTTGATATTTTTTATGATATTGCCTGCAATGACAACCTTCCAACTCTAATTTAATTCCAACCAAAACATGAAGATATTTATTTACTGCATCACATTTCTTTTCAGTATGTCCTTGTTTTCACAAGGTTTTGAAGTAAAAGGCAAAACGATAAATCCCTCGGATAATATCAATGATGGAGTGATACAATTACAGGTTGATGGAGGCACTCCTCCTTATATCTTTAAATGGAGCAATCAACAAACTCCGCTTAGTTCCCCAACGGCAAGTGGGTTGGTAGAAGGCATACCCTACACAGTAACAGTTACAGATGCCTCCGGCGAATCGGTAACTCAGGAATACAAAATAGATACCCAATCAATCACCGAGATATTCAATGGCAATATGACGCCTGCAGTGAGTGCCCTCGGCAGTGTACTTTTTTGGGACCCTTTTGAAGCAACCGGTATATACGATCCTGTGGTCTATGCGGATGAAAAGCGTATTGCAACTCCGGGCTGGTCTGCTACTATTGAAGATCGCTTTGTTTTAAAGCAATGGTTAGTAAAAGAAGGATCGGAAGTGGTCAAAGGCGAAAAGATTGCTCTTGTATCCAGCAATGATGGTTCAGTAGATACGGTATTGTCTACTGCTAATGGGAAAATAAAGTACCTGGTAGATGCAGGAAAGGTTATTTATAACTCTGAGAATAAAGAACATGTTATTCAGCAAGGGGCCCATTATTTGGCCGAAATTCAATACGATGCACCCGTAATCATTCGTCACCCTAATGGTGACCCAATCACCAAGAATATTCCGTTCATTGTGATATGGCTGGTTCTTGGAGCTACTTTTTTCACACTTCGGATGGGCTTTATAAATATCCGTGGTTTCAGGCATTCATTAGATCTTGCAAGAGGGAAATATGACGATCCTGATGCACCTGGGCAGGTAACACATTTTCAGGCGTTGGCAACTGCCGTGTCTGGTACGGTCGGACTTGGAAATATTGCAGGCGTAGCGGTAGCTGTTTCCTTAGGTGGTGCAGGTGCTACTTTCTGGATGATCGTCTGCGGATTACTGGGGATGTCGTCCAAATTTGTAGAATGTACCCTGGGGGTAAAATACAGAGATATCTTGCCAGATGGCCGCGTTTTTGGCGGACCTATGAACTATTTGAGATATGGTCTTGAAAAAAGAAATTTAAAAGGATTTGGTAAGGTATTGGCAGGAGTATTTGCCGTACTTGCCGTAGGCGCGTCCTTCGGGGGAGGAAATATGTTTCAGGCCAATCAATCTTTTGAGCAACTGGCGGGGCAATTCTCCATGCTGGAAGGAAACGGTTTCTGGTTTGGGATCATTACAGCCATCTTGGTTGGCGTAGTAATAATCGGTGGAATTCAAAGCATCGCCAAAGTTACAGGGCGCGTAGTTCCAATAATGGCCTCCATTTATATACTTGCTGCCCTGACCGTTATTATTATGAATATTGAAAATATTGGACCTGCCTTTTCTGCCATTTATGATGGCGCATTTAGTCCCAGTGCCCTCAAAGGAGGTATCATTGGGGTGCTGGTGGTTGGGTTTCAACGGGCAGCGTTTTCAAATGAAGCCGGCGTTGGTTCGGCCGCCATTGCACACAGTACGGCAAAGACCAATAATCCGCCTTCGGAAGGTTTTGTTGCTTTGCTCGAGCCTTTTATAGATACCGTCGTAGTATGTACCTTAACGGCCCTGGTTCTAATTTTTACAGGAATGCATGAGGTTGAAGGTATGGCAGGAGCACAGCTTACCTCCGATGCTTTTGGGAGTGAAATTTCCTGGTTCCCGTATGTTTTGGGGATCGCGGTCTTCCTTTTCGCCTTTTCTACCATGATCTCATGGTCTTATTATGGAATGAGGGCCTGGACCTACCTTTTTGGAAAGAGCAAACGTTCTGAGATGATCTACAAACTTTTATTCCTTGTATTTGTGGTCATTGGTGCTTCTGTAAGCTTAGGAGCTGTACTCGACTTTTCAGATATGATGATCCTTGCCATGTCATTTCCAAATATCATAGGACTCTATATTATGTCTGGAGAAGTAAGAGGGGATCTGAAATCCTATTGGAAAAAATTAAAAGCCAATCAACTTTATAAAAAACAAGAAGCATGAAGTTAAAACCACTTGCATTGTTGGCCTTTCTGTTACCATTGTTTAGTTTTTCACAGGAAACTTCAGAGATGGGACTAGATGAGAGAATTAATGCATGGTTTGAGCCTATAACCGCTGTTTGGGAAGGCATTGTTTTTTGGCAGGTCCCAGGAACGGGAATCCCATTGGTAGTAATCATTCTGGTGCTCGGTGCAGTGTTTTTTACCTTGTATTTCGGGTTTGTAAATATTCGAAGGTTTCCACTGGCAATCAATGTGGTTAGAGGGAAGTATGATGAAGTAGAATCACCGGAAGGTCATGGTGTGGAGAAAGCGGAGGTAAACATTGTTGACGGTGACCTCCCCGATACTATTCGCGATGAAAGCAAACACGGGGAAGTGAGTCACTTTCAGGCTTTGGCAACGGCAGTTTCCGGAACCGTAGGGTTGGGGAATATAGCAGGTGTTGCACTGGCAATTGCAATTGGAGGACCTGGTGCCACCTTTTGGATGATCGTCTGCGGCTTATTGAGTATGAGTACAAAATTTGTGGAATGTACCCTGGGTGTAAAATACAGGGATGTGGATGAGAACGGCACCGTATATGGGGGCCCTATGTATTATTTATCCAGAGGATTAAAAGAACGGGGCTTTGCCGGTTTAGGGAAGGTGCTCGCCGTGGTCTTCTCAATCTTATGTGTTGGCGCTTCCTTTGGAGGAGGAAATGCAGTTCAATCTAATCAGGCAGCAGAACAACTAGCAGCTATGATGGGCTTGCAGGGAGGATCAACAGGCTTTTTTATCGGGGTGGTCCTTGCAATTATTGTTGGTATAGTGATCATTGGTGGAATCAAAAGAATTGCATCAGTGACGGAGAAGATTGTACCCTTTATGGCTGTGATCTACGCCCTAGCATGTTTAGCAGTGATCTTCGCCAATTTTTCTTATATAGATGATGCCTTTGTATTGATTTTTAAAGGAGCCTTTACTCCGGAAGCAGGATTGGGCGGACTATTTGGCGTCTTGATCGTAGGGTTTAGACGTGCTGTATTTTCTAATGAGGCTGGTGCCGGTTCTGCAGCTATTGCACATTCGGCTGTTAAAACAAAATACCCTGCAAGTGAGGGGATCGTTGCCCTATTAGAACCTTTTATTGATACTGTAGTAATATGTACCATGACAGCCTTGGTCATTATATTTTATAATAGTGGAGGTGTATTTGAATACGGCGGAGATGGTGCAGGTAATGTAATTGTTGATGGAGCGTCTATGGGAGGTGTAACACTTACTTCCCGGGCTTTTGAATCGGTACTGCCATGGTTTCCTTATGTTCTTACATTGGCCGTCGTTCTTTTTGCGGTGTCTACCATGATCTCCTGGTCCTACTACGGACTTCAATCCTGGAAATATTTGTTTGGCCGCAGTAAAACTGCAGATATAACCTATAAATTGCTCTTTGTAATATTCGTGGTGATTGGGGCATCAGCATCTATGGGCGCTGTATTTGCCTTTTCAGATGCCATGATCCTGGCACTGGTATTCCCCAATATGCTTGGGCTATTATTTTTATTCCCAAAAGTACGGGAAGAGATGGCCAAGTATTTGGATGCGATAAAAGCCTTGAAGAAATAACTAATGGAATAAAATGAGATCCCACCTCCGGTATACAAAGCAGGAAAAACGTGGGATCCTTTTTCTATTACTTCTAATAAGCGGGCTGCAATCTGGGTACTACTTTTTTACAACCCAAAGTATCCAAAACAATACTACTCATTTCACAATTGACAGTATGGCAATACACTATATTGATAGTGTAAAAGAATCACAGCTTATAAAGAAGGGGCCGGTACTACGAGCATTTAACCCAAATTTCATCAATGATTATAAAGGATATCAACTAGGCTTATCGCCAGATGAGCTAGACCGCCTGTACGCTTATCGTGAAAAGGCCAAGTATGTGAATACGGCAGAAGAGTTTCAAGAAGTCACCGGCGTTTCAGATTCACTTTTGTTGCAGATACGTCCTTATTTCAAATTCCCTCAGTTTGCCAACAAACCGGCCACACCTAAATTAGTTCTTACCACCAATGAGGTTTTGACAGACCTTAATACTGCAACCGTGGAATCGCTACAGCGAATTTCGGGAATAGGTCCGGTGTTGTCCAAAAGGATCATAGCGTTTAGAAACAGCTTGGGGGGATTCTTGGTTACGGAGCAACTCTTAGATGTGTATGGATTAAAACCGGAAGTAGCCAAAAAAGCCATGAAGGAATTTAAGGTATTGAGTATTCCGGAGATAAAGAAGATACCTCTAAATACTGCCACTATAGAAGAGTTGGCCGGTCTTGTATATATTAACTACCACCTGGCAAGAAAAATAGTACATCATAGGAGCCGCATTGGAGGCTTTGATTCCATTGCGCAATTAACAAAAATTGAAGATTTCCCAGCAGATAGGATTAACAGAATTAAGCTATATTTGTCCCTATAAAAATTGCATCTATGATCACTGAAACAATGTCTGAACTTGGTTTTGACTATTCGGAAACCCAACATATGGTTGCAGCGTCGGCCAAAAAATTTGCAGAACAACATATACGCCCATTTATAATGAAATGGGATGAAGCTCAGGAGTTTCCTGTTGAGGTCTTTAAGAAGGCCGGAAAAATGGGATTTATGGGCGTTTTAGTTCCGCAATCCTTAGGTGGTTCTGGTCTTGGATACCATGAGTATATCGCTATTATTGAGGAGATCTCAAAGGTAGATCCTTCTATAGGACTCTCTGTGGCGGCACACAACTCACTTTGCACCAACCATATATTATCTTTTGGGAACGAGGAACAAAAAGAACGATGGATCCCTAAGCTGGCCAGTGCAGAATGGATTGGCGCCTGGGGACTAACGGAACACAACACAGGATCGGATGCGGGTGGAATGAGCACAACAGCGGTAAAGGATGGTGACCATTGGGTCTTAAACGGAGCAAAGAATTTTATCACTCACGGAATAAGTGGGGATGTAGCTGTCGTGATTGTTCGTACAGGAGAAAAGGGAGATAGTCATGGAATGACGGCCTTCGTTGTTGAAAAAGGAACCAAAGGATTCTCCAGTGGAAAAAAGGAAGATAAATTAGGGATGCGTGCCAGCGAAACAGCAGAATTGATCTTTAACAATTGCCGGATCCCGGATACAAACAGGCTGGGAGACATTGGTAGCGGTTTTATCCAATCAATGAAGATACTAGATGGGGGTAGGATCTCTATAGGGGCGCTATCTCTGGGAATTGCAAAAGGCGCTTATGAAGCAGCTCTAAAATATTCTAAAGAACGTGTTCAATTTGGGAAGCCAATTAGCTCATTTCAGGGAATATCCTTTAAGCTGGCCGATATGGCCACTGAAATAGAAGCTTCAGAACTTTTGTTGCACAAGGCGGCCTTCCTGAAAAATCAGGGTAGAAAAATGACAAAACTGAGTGCCATGTCTAAAATGTTCGCCTCAGAGGTCTGTGTGAGAGTTGCCAATGAAGCGGTTCAAATACACGGCGGATACGGATATACAAAGGATTTTCCGGTAGAAAAATTCTACAGAGATTCAAAGCTTTGCACAATAGGGGAGGGCACCACTGAGATACAAAAAGTGGTGATCGCCAAGAATATTTTAAAATAAGTTTGTTTCCTTTCATTTATTCCTTTTATATTTGCAGTCCCTAATCACTAAAGAAAGGAGGTTGTAGCCAATGTTAATTATACCAGTAAAAGAAGGAGAAAACATTGATAGAGCGTTAAAACGCTTTAAACGAAAGTTCGATAGGACAGGTACTATGAGGCAGCTGAGAAAACGTCAGCAATTCACTAAACCTTCCATAGAGCGCAGACAACAGATCCAGAAAGCCCAATATATTCAAGGCCTTCGCGATCAGGAAGAGATATAATACTCAAAAATCACTCAATAGAAAATCTTGCTTCGGCAAGATTTTTTTTTGCCCTAATCTCAACCTTGCTTTTGTACCTTTGTGATATGGCCATTGCAGCTTTTATATCGTATCTCACCCACGAAAAAAAATACTCCCCGCATACGGTGAAGGCCTATGAAAAAGATCTCAATGATTTTAGTGTTTTCTGCCAAAGTGAATACGAGTTGCACGACATTGAGAGTGTGTCCTATCCTGTCATCAGGAATTGGATCGTAACATTGGTAGATCATAAGATCAGCAATAGAAGTGTAAACCGCAAGGTCACCTCTTTGAAATCTTATTATAAATTCCTGATGAAAACAGGCAGTATTCTGGCCAACCCACTGGCCAAGCACAAGGCATTAAAAACAGCTAAAAAAATAGAGATCCCCTTTTCTGAAGCAGAAATGGCAGAGTTGCTGAATGAACTTCCCTTTGAAAAAAGTTTTGAAGGTGTTCGGGATCGATTAATTATTGAACTGTTTTACGCTACCGGAATGCGCAGATCGGAACTTATAAATCTTAGTGTTCAAAATCTCGATCTCTCTAATCATACACTAAAAGTCTTGGGAAAGCGGAATAAAGAGCGTATTATACCCTTATTGGAGAGTATGATCCAGCTTTTTAATGAATACTTCACCTTGCGACAAGAGGTAGATAATTCCGGGGATTCTGATGCCGTATTTCTGACTTCTAAGGGTAATAAAATCTATGAAACACTTGTTTATAGAATTATAAATGGATATTTTAGTAAGGTCTCTTCCAAGGTAAAAAAGAGTCCGCATATCCTAAGGCATACCTTTGCCACACATATGCTCAATCAGGGAGCTGATCTGAATTCGGTAAAGGAATTGTTGGGGCATTCAAGTTTGGCATCTACTCAGGTGTATACCCACAATAGTATTGCCGAACTAAAGAAAGTGCATTCCAAGGCACATCCAAGGAATAGAAAGTAAGTATATTTTATAGTAAATAAGTGTAACCTAATAAATGCAAGTCTATGAAGGTAAATACGCAGTCTGTTAATTTTAACGCTGATATAAAGCTGATGGAGTTTATTCAGAAACGTCTAGATAAGTTGGAGGTATTTTATGATAGAGTCATTAATTCGGATGTCTATTTAAAAGTAGAGAATACCAGCGCCAAAGAAAATAAAATTGTAGAAATTAAAGTACATGTGCCCAGGGACACTTTTATAGTAAAAAAGCAATGTAAAACCTTTGAAGAAGCAATCGATTCCGCATGTAATTCTCTGGAGCGAAAATTGGTCAGAAAGAAACAGAAACCTAGGGTTTCACCATCTTTAAAATTTTTGTAAAATAGTTTTGTTTAAAATAAAAATTATCTACATTTGCAGTCCGTTAGAAATAGCGGACTTTTTTATGCTTTAAAAAGGCGGTTAAGCCGATGTAGCTCAGCTGGCTAGAGCAGCTGATTTGTAATCAGCAGGTCGTGGGT
>CBDUON010000023.1:0-22446 GCA_965368835.1 uncultured Eudoraea sp.
ACCCATACCATATAGTTTCCTGGTGCGGTTATATCAAAATATGGGGTGTCTTGGTAAGGTCCGGCAGAAGTGTTTAGGCTATACTCATAACCTGCAGGTACGTTAGTGATCTCTACCCTACCCGGGTTACCACAGATAATATCTTCCTTGATAAGTTGGGGATTCAGTGGGTTGAGAGTAGATTTAAAATAATAATACTGCCCGCCGTCTACGCGCACCCTAAATTCTCCACTGCTAGACAGATCATAGGTTGCTCCTGTACCAACAGTATCATAACATGTATTTGTTGTATTTGCACAATCCTCAATAACAGAGGCGGCGCAACGGTTGGGATCTAATTTTTGCCATTCGTAGGAAGAACCAGACTGACTTAAACTTATGGTCCTGACATCACTGGTACCACAAAGGAAGAATTTTGCCAAAGTACTTCCGTCATTTGGACAGGTAACCTCCTCATTAGCTCCAAGAATAATAGTAACAAACATGGGAGATGCCTCCGAGATCATTATTTCAGGACTAAACGCGGCGTTGGTCGCCAAAAGATCAGCCTCTGAAACAGCATCATCAATGGATTCTACCCCTGACGCAGCAGTGCTATCGAGCTTTGAAATAAACCTGTATATGTCCGGATTTGCGAGGGCTGAAGTACCTACGATACAAAAAGCCAACCAAAGCACGGCATACACAAAATGCCTAGATTTTTTAGGGAGCATAGGTTAATCCATATTATGGCAAGAATATGTTGATTTGGGGTCAGTATATTCAGAGCGTAGTTGTTGAACTTATAGTTTTCTATTTATCTTTGGTCCATATAGACCTGCTATTTATTAAATAATTTAACGTTTGAATATGAAAAAAAGTATGCTTATTAGCTGTTTTTTCGTTGTAATGACCTTCAGCTCCTGTGCCCAAAAATCGGATAATTCGATAAAAACACCCGAGGAAACGACCATATCGGCCGAATTAATCGTGAATGATCTTCAAATACCATGGGGCATGGTCTTCTTACCAGATGGCAGTATGTTGATCACTGAAAAAATGGGAGAATTGATCCATTATAAGGATGGAGAAAAAATCAGCATTACTAATGTGCCGGCCGTATATAACAGAGGGCAGGGAGGCCTTTTAGATATTGAACTACACCCTAATTATGAAGAAAATGGCTGGATCTATTTGTCGTATTCCTCTGAAGAAGGCACTGAAAAAGGTGGGCATACGGCAATTTCAAGGGCTAAACTAGAGGGTAATGCGCTTACCAATCTTGAAGTTTTGTACAAGGCAGGTCCCAATACTACAAAGGGGCAACATTTTGGATCCCGAATGGAATTTGACAATAATGGCTATTTGTATTTTTCTATTGGTGAAAGAGGAGACAGAGATGTAAATCCTCAGGACATTACCCGCGACGGGGGTAAGATTTACAGAATAAATGATGATGGAACCATTCCACAGGATAACCCATTTGTCAATGAAGCTGGAGCAAAAAAAGCTATCTATACCTATGGAAACCGCAATCCCCAGGGGATGCTTAAACATCCGGGAACAGGTGCCATATGGATCCATGAACACGGTCCCAGAGGCGGTGATGAGATCAACATCGTAAAGAAGGGTGCCAATTACGGCTGGCCTGTGATCACTTATGGGATCAATTATAGCGGAACTCCTATTACAGACCAAACTGAAATGGAAGGTATGGAACAACCTATTTATTATTGGGTTCCATCTATTGCACCAAGTGGTATGACGTTTATTACCTCAGATGTGTATCCTGATTGGAAGGGCGACCTTTTAGTGGGGTCCCTCTCTTTTCAATATCTGGAACGCTTACAACTAGAAGGCGAGAAAGTTACCTATCGCGAAAAATTATTAGAAAATATCGGAAGAGTTCGAAATGTAAGACAAGGTCCGGATGGGTATATCTATGTGGCCGTGGAAGGGAAAGGTATTTACAAATTGGTTCCAAAATCGTAATTCAACAGTTCCTTTTATATGTCCATAAAAATTGTATTGGTTGTCTTTGCATTCGTAATAACAGGAATTTTTCTAGGGTTACAACAAGATATTTCATTTAAGGAGAGTAAGGCAAGAGGCGCTGTTATTTATCAGGACTTTTGTGTTACCTGTCATCTACCTACAGGCGAAGGTGTGCCCGAGGTGTATCCGCCATTGGCCAATTCGGATTATTTACTTACCAATAAAACCGCAAGTATACGGGGTATAAAATTTGGACAACGCGGCCCAATGGTGGTAAATGGAATTACCTATGATAATACTATGATGCCCTTGGGCCTGGAAGAACAGGAAATTGCCGATGTGATGAATTACATTCTTAGCTCCTGGGGGAACACTACTGAAAAGATGGTAACCCCGGAAGAAGTAGCTGAGGTTGGCCCTAGATAAAACTACTTCTTATAGTTATCCATAGCTTTTTTTACGGACCCGTATTTTTTTAAAACCTCGGCAGCCTCTTTGTAATCTAGTTGCAGACCTTCCATCAAATAACGGGTACCCCTGTCTACCAACTTGTTATTACTCAGTTGCATATTCACCATTTTATTCCCTTTAACCCGACCTATTCGGATCATAAGAGCTGTTGAGATCATATTCAGAGCGAGTTTTTGTGAGGTACCACTCTTCATTCTCGTACTCCCGGTAACAAACTCCGGCCCCACATTGATCTCTATGGGTATCTCCACCGCTTTTGCCAAGGGAGAACCAGGGTTATTGGTGATACCAGCCGTTAAAAGTCCTTGTTTTTTGGCTTCTGTTACACCTCCCAAAACATAAGGGGTAGTGCCCGATGCAGCTATTCCAACCACTGTATCTAATCCTTTTATATCAAACTCCTGAAGGTCTTTCCAGGCTTGTTGGGTATCATCTTCAGCAAATTCTACTGCTTTCCTGATAGCAGAATCGCCACCAGCAATGATGCCAATTACCCGATCATGTGGAAGTCCAAAAGTTGGCGGAATTTCTGAGGCATCCAGAATACCGAGCCTTCCGCTGGTTCCCGCACCTATATAGAAAAGGCGCCCTCCTTTTAAAAATCGCTCGGTAAGCGCGTTTACAAGTATCTCTATTTGAGGTATCACTGCAGATACGGCCTTTGCCACTTTCTGATCTTCCATATTTATGGTAGCCAGAAGATCTGCGGTAGACATCAGTTCCAGGCTATCATGTTCCGATGAATTTTCGGTGATTTTCTTAAAGTTGGTCATAATTACAATAAACGAATGTCCTGGTTTCTAAATAAATTTAAAAGGGTATTCTCTGGCTCTAGTTCTGTGATCATCGTATTTATGGCATTGATATCGCAGGTCTTAAAACGATGTTGAGAGTTCAGTTTTTCCGAGATACACAAAAGTATTGTTTTTTTGGAAGCCTGTATCACAGCTTTCTTTAGCTGTACCACATCCCAGTCGAATTCTGTAAGTCCATGTAATGAATCCACATATCCTGTTCCAATAAATCCATAGTCGAATTTAACTTCAGATAAGCGTTGAATGGTATATGATCCGTTAGAGATCATTGCATCATTAGAGATACGGCCACCGATAAAAATAAGATCCACATTGGGCATTCCGGCAAGTTGTAAAGCCACAGGCAAACTATAGGTAAAGCAAGTCAGATTTAATTTTGGTGGAATTGACCTGGCCATCTCAAGACAAGTGGTACCACCATCAATAAATACAACAGCACCATCTTTTAATAGGGTCACAGCTTTTGTGGCAATCACCATTTTTTCATTCAGGGCATACACATTGGTGCTTCTTGCAGCAGTATGGGTATACCCCAGTGATATGGCACCCCCGTGTACTTTCCTCAATTTGCTCTCTGCATCTAGCTCCTTCACATCTCTGCGAACGGTATCCACAGAAACATCTAAATGTTCCGCAATGTCTGTTAACAATACTCTGTTATGCAGTTCTACTTCATTTAATATAAGCTGTTGTCTTTCTTCTTTTAACATGTAGAAACGCTTTTAAGGCAAAGATACTCAATTCTATATTATGCCGTTTTATTCTAGTTTTAAACAAATTTAATGTATTTATTGCATTATGTTGCATTTTTTATTGCAAAATACTGCAGGTTTAAAATTTATTTTATATTTTTGCCTTGTATAAAACTATATGTAACCCATTATGATAGCATCTGCTCTTTTACCTGAAGGCGTTTCCTTCCCAACTGATGAGGAATCACAAAAATTTGAAAAGATCAAAACCCAGATCCATACAAACTCTGAAGAGGCATCCCTTTATGTCGCCAATGAAATTGCTGAGCTGATAAGGCAACGGCAAAAAAGTGGAAAAAAGGTCGTCTTAGGCCTTGCCACAGGCTCTACTCCTACTAAAGTTTATGACATCCTGGTTAAATTTCACAAGGAAGAAGGTTTGAGCTTTAAGAATGTGGTCACCTTTAATCTGGATGAGTACTTCCCCATGGAAGCAGATTCAATTCACAGTTATGTGCGATTTATGCGGGAGCATCTTTTCGATCACATCGATATAAAGAAAGAAAATATAAACATCCCGGACGGGACACTTGAAAAGGAAGACGTACGCGACTACTGTAAAACCTATGAGGAAAAAATTAAAAAAGCAGGGGGAATAGATATACAGGTACTGGGGATCGGTAGAACCGGACATATTGGGTTTAACGAACCGGGCTCATCCATTGTCAGTAAAACTAGAATGGTAAGACTAGACAGGGTAACCAGACTAGATGCCGCAAGTGACTTCTTTGGTTTGGAAAACGTTCCCTCCCGTGCAATTACAATGGGTGTTGGGACCATCCTCTCCGCAAAACGCATCATACTGATGGCATGGGGTGAAGGCAAAGCCGGCATCATTAATCAGGCGGTGGAAGGCCCAATTCGGGAATCTGTGCCAGCCACCTTCCTTCAAAATCACCCAAATTGTGATTTTATCCTGGATGAAGCAGCAGCTTCTGGTTTAACAAGGGTTAGCACTCCCTGGCTTGTAAGCGACTGTCAGTGGGAAGATACCTTGACAAAAAAAGCTACTATCTGGCTTTCAGGGAAACTAAATAAAGCCATCTTAAAACTAACCAACGAGGATTACAATGAACACGGAATGGGGAGTCTGGTTGCCGAAATAGGATCTGCAGAACATATCAACCTTATCGTTTTTAATCAACTACAAAGAACCATTACAGGTTGGCCGGGTGGTAAGCCGAATGCTGATGATAGTAATAGGCCGGAACGCAAAGATCCGTACCCAAAAACATCGCTTATTTTCAGCCCTCATCCAGATGATGATGTAATCTCCATGGGAGGAACACTATTACGCCTGGTAGATCAGGGACATGAGGTTCATGTAGCCTACCAGACCTCCGGAAATATTGCGGTCTTTGATGATGAAGTGATCCGGTTCCTCGATTTTGCAAAGGATATTCAAAAAGACAACGAAGCCCTGCAAAAACAATTTAAAGAAGTTAGAGCATTTTTAGATAAGAAACATCCGGGACAGGTAGACAGTCCTCGAATACAACAATTTAAAGGTTTAATACGCAAGGGTGAAGCCCTGTCTGCATGTCGTTATTGCGGGGTAAAAGAAGAGAATGCTCACTTTCAAAATCTGCCTTTTTACGAAACAGGGACGGTGAAGAAAAAACCCTATTCCGAGGCAGACATAGAACAGACGTACCAACTTCTGCAAAAAATAAAGCCCAATCAAATATTTGCTGCGGGTGACCTTTCCGACCCGCACGGTACGCACAGGGTTTGCCTGAATATCATTTACAAAGCACTAGACAGACTGGTCAAAGAGAAAGCTGCCTGGATAAAAGATTGTTATGTATGGCTGTATAGAGGTGCCTGGCAGGAATGGGATATTGCAGATATGGAAATGTCAGTCCCCGTTGGCCCTAAAGATATGCAGCGAAAGAAAAATGCAATTTTTAAACATCAGTCCCAAAAAGATAGTGCCATGTTTCCCGGAAATGACAATAGAGAATTCTGGCAACGCGCCGAACAGCGAAATAAGCAAACGGCATATAATTTCAATGCCCTGGGACTAGCAGAGTACGAAGCTATGGAAGGATTTGTCAGATATCATTTTATGTGATAAAAAACCTCTCAATTTGCCAGGCAATTTGAGAGAATAACCTTTTTTTTAAATGAAGAGCACTAAGCCGGCTGAAAGTTTTAAATTTAGCCTTGAAACTGATTCATGATACAAAAAGATAAATGGGCCTGGGCCTGGGTTCCTATTCTTTATTTTACGCAGGGACTACCTTATGTGATGGTAGTGACTGTTTCAGTAATTATGTATAAAAAGCTGGGGATCAGCAATGCTGATATTGGGTTGTACACCAGTTGGCTATATCTGCCCTGGGTAATAAAACCGCTGTGGAGTCCATTACTTGATCTGAAAAGCACAAAACGAAATTGGTTCTTGCTAATGCAACTGATTGTTGCCTTGTCTTTTCTGGCCATTGGTTTTGCCCTTCCAACGAATATCTTTTTTATCACCACCCTTGCCTGTTTCTGGATGGCTGCTTTTGCTTCGGCAACGAATGATATTGCCTCAGATGGCTATTATATGATTGGCCTTACGCAGGAAAAACAATCGTTTTTTGTGGGCGTACGCAGTACCTTCTACAAATTAGCCAATGTTACCGGACAAGGTTTGTTGGTCATCCTGGCCGGTTTTCTGGAAAACTACTACGGAGACAACACCAAGGCATGGTCTATCACCATGATCTGCGCTGCTATTTTGATGTTCACCTTAACAATCGCCAATTATTTTGCCACCCCAAAATTTGAAACTTCAGACGCAATAACGCTCGAAAAACCAAATAGCTTTTTAGAAGTATTTTCTTCTTTTTTTAAGAAACCGGGCATAGGTATGGCCCTAGCCTTTATTTTGTTTTTTAGATTAGGGGAATCCCAACTAGTGAAAATGGCCTCTCCATTTCTACTAGATCCTGCTGAGGCAGGAGGCCTGGGCTACAGTACGGCAGAAGTAGGTACCATTTACGGCACCATAGGGGTAATTATGTTAACCATTGGAGGCATATTGGGTGGCGTATTAATTTCTAAACACGGTTTAAAGAAATGGTTCTTTCTCATGGTCCTCTCGCTAAACATTCCCAATGCATTCTATGCCCTCCTGGCAATTACCAATACCAATCATATTGCTGCCGTGGTAACTACCGTAATATTAGAACAATTTGGCTATGGCTTTGCTATTGCAGGATTTATGGTATATCTCATTTATATTGCCGAAGGGGTATCCAAAACTTCTCACTATGCCCTTGCAACCGGATTTATGGCCTTGGGAATGATGCTTCCCGGACTTATCAGCGGGTATATGCAGGAATGGCTTGGCTATGATGGCTTCTTCATTTGGGTTGTTATTGCAGCGCTTCCTTCATTCATCCTTTTAAAATATATTAAATATCCTCCGGATTATGGTAAAAAAGGAGCAGACAACTCAACCACATAATACTATGACCTACGGTGAGGCTCAAAAGGCACTTTCTATCAGAGAAAAAATAGGACAATTTTTTATGCCCGCAGCCTTTATCAATGACTCTGAGGCTTCAATCAAGTCCCTGGAATCCCTGATACGTAATGAATGTGTTGGCGGTATATGTTTTTTTCACAGCAAGGCCAGTGCAGCGACAAATTACGAGGGAAAAAAGAAAGTAACATATAACGCGAATAGCCTGCAGGTCCTTAAGGAATTGATAGCACGTTACAGTGCAGCGGCCAAATACCCCCTCCTTATTAGCATTGATGCCGAATGGGGTCTGGCAATGCGAGTTGAAGAAACTCCACAATACCCCTATGCAATCACCATGGGGGCAGCTCATGACCCACAATTGGTCTATGAGGTAGGAAAAAAAATAGGTGGAGATTGCAAAGCTGCAGGCATTCACTGGAATTTTGCTCCGGTAGCGGATGTCAATAACAATCCGAATAATCCTGTAATTGGATACAGGTCTTTTGGTAGTAACAAAAAAGAAGTTAGTACCAATGCAATTGCTTTTTCCAAAGGCCTGCAGGATGCAGGGATCCTTAGTTGTGCGAAACATTTTCCGGGACACGGTGATACCGCCACAGATTCGCATTTGGGCCTACCCGTGATTGATAAAAGCAGAGAAGAGCTCATTGAACAAGAACTCTATCCCTTTATAGAATTGATAAAAAATAAAATAGATGCTGTGATGATAGGCCACCTTGCTGTACCAGCCTTTACTAGCGGTAAACAGATCTCTGCTTCTGTATCTGGCGAGATAATAAAGGACTTGCTTCGAGGCGATTTAAAATATGATGGAGTAGTAGTTTCTGATGCCTTAAACATGCACAGCGTATCCAAAACCTTTCCAAAAAAGGGTGGACTGGAATGGGCAGCCTTTAATGCCGGCAATGATATTCTCTGTTTTGCAGAAAATGTCAAAGAAGGTATTGATACTATCTTAAATGAAGCGACTAATTCTCAAATTGAAGAGAGCTTTGAAAGGGTCTGGAAATTAAAAATGAAGGCAATAAAACAGGCTTCAACAAATCTTCCCTCAGTAAGCGATCCCGATCCTCTGAACGCACTTATAGCGTCAAAAAGTCTTACGTTCTACAAGGGCAACACAAAGATCCTTGCCGAATATCATCGTTCTGGATTTTATGGCTTACAATTTGGAAAAAGCAAACAAAGCACCTTTTTCGATATTGTTATCGAGAGTAGCGGTGGCCAAAATTTATTGGTACACGATCAATCTTTTGAGAACATAAAATTGACCCTTGGCGCAAAATCTAAATTGCTGATCGCTATATATCCGCCCAGCATAAAACCGCAGGATAGTTTTGGGATGGACCCTCATCAATTAGAGATTCTTATTAAACTTATTAGGAAATATGATGTAGTTTTATATTTGTTTGGAAATCCTTATTTCCTCAGGTTGTTACCCATGGAAAAGGTATCAGCGATAATCATCGCCTACCAGGATCTAAAGGGTTTTGAAGAGAATGCAGCAGCCCATTTTTCAGGCAATTCGAAAGCTGTTGGTTCATTGCCTGTTTCATTATAAGAGAATAGTATGAAGGTATATAAAGGTATTGGCATGATGTCTGGCACATCACTGGATGGATTAGATCTTGTGTATTGCCACATATGGAAGCGATTGAGCAGATGGGAGTTTAAGATAGAAAAGACGAAGAGTATTGCGTATAGTAAAACACGGGTGACACGTTTAAAGGAAGCCATTAGTTTACCAGCGGATCAATTACTCTGTTTGCACAACGAATATGGAAACTGGCTGGGAGAACAAGTTGGAAAATTTGTTGAAAAAGAAAAATTAGAAGTTGATTTTGTTTCTAGCCATGGGCATACGGTGCATCACCAACCTGCTAAGGGTTTAACCTTTCAAATTGGGTCGGGTCAGCATCTGGCCAACGCCTGTGGCATCAAAACCATATGCGATTACAGAACCAACGATGTAGCTCTGGGTGGGCAAGGAGCCCCACTTGTTCCAATAGGTGATCATATGCTCTTCGGATCCTATGATTTTTGCCTCAATCTTGGAGGAATTAGCAATATTTCTTTCGTTCTGGATGATAAGCGAATAGCCTATGATATTGGGATAGCCAATATGTTGCTCAACTATATCGTCGCAGGGGAAGGATTATCCTATGATAAGGGTGGAGCCCTGGCACGCAAGGGATCTTTACTTCCGAAATTCTTTGAACAATTAAATTCTCTTGATTATTACGCACTACCCTACCCAAAGTCTACCGGATACGAATGGTTTTCAAAAGAAATTGTTCCCTTGGTCAAAGCACAGGACGCTTCCATAGAATCCTTATTACACACATCTGTTCATCATATCTGCGAACAGATCACCAGGCAGCTAAAAATGCTTAAAATTAAAAAGGAAAAAACCTTATTGATCACAGGGGGAGGTGCTTTTAATACCTACCTAACCGAAGTTTTACAGGACAAACTGGGTAAGAACATCAAACTTGAGATTCCTTCTAACCAGCTAATTGAGTTTAAAGAAGCTCTGATTTTTTGTCTTATGGGTGTCTTACGACTGGAGCAAGAGATCAATGTGCTACATTCGGTTACAGGAGCAAGGAAAGACTCATCTTCCGGAGTAGTCTACTTGCCAAGTTAAACCCGGGCAACAATCAAATTTAAATTACAAAGGAATATTTCCATGCTTTCTCACCGGTAGTGTTACCTCCTTTTTTTCGAGCATGTGAAAGGTTTTAATAAGTTTACGGCGTGTGTCTTTTGGTTCAATAACCTCATCAATAAATCCTCTTTTGGCAGCCCTAAATGGATTCGCAAATTTTTCTGCATAGGCCGCCTCTTTTTCGGCTAATTTTTGAACCGGATCATTAGCTTCCATAATTTCTTTGCGGAAAATGATCTCACTGGCCCCTTTTGCTCCCATTACTGCGATCTCTGCAGTGGGCCAGGCGTAATTAAAATCGGCTCCTATATGCTTAGAATTCATAACGTCATAAGCGCCTCCATAAGCCTTCCTCGTAATGACGGTTACCCTTGGAACCGTTGCTTCGCTTAAGGCATATAACAACTTAGCGCCATTTACGATGATCCCATTCCATTCCTGGTCCGTCCCGGGCAAGAACCCTGGTACGTCAACCAAGACCAGTAACGGTATATTGAAACTATCACAAAACCGTGTAAATCTGGCCGCTTTCCTGGAACTATTTACATCCAGTACTCCTGCAAGAAACATTGGTTGGTTTGCAATAATTCCAATACTTCTGCCGGCAAGCCTCGCAAAACCAACAATGATGTTCTCCGCGAAGTCTTTATGGATCTCATAAAAACTATCAGTATCAATTAGCCCCTGAATAACCTCATGCATATCGTAGGGCTTGTTTGGGTTATCAGGCACCAGTCCATCTAAAACTTCCCGTACTTCTTCCCCAATTTCATATGGAAGGTCCTTAGCCTTTTCGCGATTGCTTTGCGGCATATAGCTCAGTAATTTCTTAACATCTTCAAGACATTCAATATCATTTGTTGATGTTTTATGAGCCACACCAGATTTTATTGCATGTGTACTGGCACCTCCTAGTTCCTCGGAAGTCACTTCCTCATTGGTCACAGTTTTTACCACATTTGGACCTGTCACAAACATATAGCTCGTTTCTTCTACCATTAGGGTGAAATCTGTGATGGCAGGAGAATATACGGCTCCGCCCGCGCAGGGACCCATGATGGCTGAAATCTGCGGAATAACTCCTGAAGCCTTTACGTTTCGATAAAATATATCGGCATACCCGCCAAGAGACCGAACGCCTTCCTGTATACGGGCTCCTCCCGAATCATTTAGTCCGATTACCGGCGCCCCAACATTCATAGCCAGATCCATGATCTTGCAGATCTTTTCCGCATGTGTTTCTGAGAGTGCCCCACCAAATACGGTAAAATCCTGTGCATAGATATAGATCAATCTTCCATGTATGGTTCCGTACCCTGTTACAACTCCATCACCATAATAAATTTCTTTATCCATCCCAAAATCGGTAGTACGATGGGTGACCAATATGCCCATTTCCTCAAATGAACCTTCATCCAAAAGATATTCTACACGTTCTCTGGCGGTCAGCTTTTTTTTCTTATGCTGCTTATCAATACGTTTCTGACCCCCACCCAGTAAGGCCTGGGCAATTCGATCCTCTAATTTTTTTTTCGTTGTATTCATTTTTATGGAGTTGGGATTCTCAATATTTTTTGATCCGCCAGGTATTGTTTCAGGGCGATAAGGGCTGCAATTTTAGCTTCCTCCTCTGCCTTTTTCTTTAAGATTTCCGGGGAATAATAGTTCTTCACGAAATGAGTGTCAAAATTTCCGGATCTAAATGCCTCGTGTTCAAAGACAAAACGGCCAAACGGAAGCGTAGTTTGAACTCCCTCTACAACATAGGCATCAATGGCCTTTATCATGATCTGTATAGCCTCTTCCCTACTCTTTCCATAGGTGATCAATTTAGCCAACATAGGATCGTAATAAATGGGGATCTCCATGCCTTCTTCAAAACCATTATCTACTCTAATTCCTTCGCCTTCCGGTAGCCGATAGGTATTCAGGGTTCCAACGCTGGGTAAAAAGTTAGAAAGTGGGTCCTCCGCATATACTCTGAGTTCTAAGGCATGTCCGGTTATCTTTAGATCCTCTTGTTTCATAGGAAGTTCTTCTCCCCTGGCCACTCTGATCTGTAGCTCTACCAGATCTACGCCAGATATTAATTCTGTGACAGGATGCTCTACCTGCAGGCGGGTATTCATCTCCAGAAAATAAAAATTAAGTTCAGCATCCATTAGAAATTCTACCGTGCCGGCCCCAAGATAATCACAGGCCCGGGCAACCTTAGTTGCCGCAATCCCCATCTCTTGTCGTTGTTCAGGGCTTAGAATAGCCGAGGGAGCTTCTTCCACTACTTTTTGGTGCCTTCGCTGAATGCTGCATTCCCGTTCAAAAAAATAAAGAATATTGCCATGACTATCTGCCATGATCTGTATTTCAATATGCCTGGGTGAGCTTACGTATTTCTCAATAAAGACCGAACCATCTCCAAAGGCAGAAGTAGCCTCAGAAATAGCGCGTTCCATTTGGGAAGCCAGATCTTTTTCCTTTTCTACGATACGCATTCCTTTACCTCCACCACCGGCAGAAGCCTTAATTAATATCGGAAAACCGATCTTTTTGGCAATAGATTTAGCCTTTTCCACCTCAGAGATCGCCTCATCGATCCCCGGAACCATTGGTATATCATAGTGCTTCACCGCCTCTTTCGCGGCTAATTTACTCCCCATCATCCTGATAGCCTTGGGTTTAGGTCCAATAAAGACAATTCCGCTTTTTGTGACGGCTTCTGCAAAATTTGCATTTTCACTTAAAAAACCATAGCCGGGATGAATGGCATCTACCTTAAGTCGCTTTGCCTCTTCAATGATCTTAGCACCATTCAAATAAGACTGGTTAGATGGAGCTTCCCCAATCCACACTGCTTCATCAGCAAATTTCACATGGGGAGCATTCCTGTCTGCGGAGGAGTATACAGCCACTGTTTTTATACCCATTTTTTGGGCGGTTTTCATTACCCGAATTGCAATTTCACCACGATTGGCAACAAGTATTTTTTTCATTCTTTTAAGTGATTTACTCATAAGAGATCAGCAATTGTTTTTTATCTACGGTATCTCCTTTTTTAACGTTGATACTTTTGATGACACCTTCCCGTGGTGAGGTAATAACATTTTCCATTTTCATGGCCTCCAGAATAAGGAGCGGTGCATCTTCGGCAACTAATTCGCCTACCGCCACATTAATATCGAGTATAAGACCAGGCATTGGAGCCATTATATTACTTATGTTTTTAGTAGAACCCAGCGAAAATCCCATCTCAGCGATCTGCTGATCCAATTCATTTTTTAATACGACCTCATAGGTCTCATTCTTAACTTTAATCAGATATGAACGATCATAAAAGGAATTAGAAACCACCTCCACATCGAAGGACCTGCCTTCTTTTAAAACATGGTATTTGGATGAAGAAGTTTGAAGGGCATCGAGAGAAAAAAGGTCTTCCTTAGTAAAGGAAAACTCATAGGTCTCATTAACTGAGACTTTAAAGCGTTGAGACATAAGGTATTTATTGTTTCAAGGTTGAGATGAAGGTAATATATAGAAAAAAAGAATGGTCATAAAATTTTATTTTTTCATGTCTATGCAAGTTTTGCCATTTGATATAATCCATGCATCCATGACAAAAATAATTTTATAAGAATCTCAGATCTATGATTTGTATCATATTTTTATAGCGCAATGAATTATACCTATGTTGACAGAAATGATACTGGTCTATACCAACAGATATGCATCCAAATCCTTATTTTTGAATAAAACAAAGCAAGTATGTTGATCATAGGAATTGCTGGTGGAACTGGCTGCGGGAAAACCACGGTAGTGAACCAGATCATCAATGAAATTCCAGAAGAGGAAGTAGGCGTTATTTCTCAGGATTCGTACTACAATGACTTGTCGCATTTATCATTTGAGGAACGAAGCAAGATCAATTTTGATCATCCACGAGCCATCGATTTTAAATTACTGGGGGAACACCTCAGCATTCTTAGGAAGGGCGAACCCATAGACCAGCCTGTTTATTCCTTCCCCAAACACAACCGTACTAAAGACACCATCAGGACACATCCAAAAAAGGTAATGATCGTGGAAGGCATTTTGATTCTTACCAATCCGGCAATCCGGGAAATGTTCGATATTAAAATATATGTTCATGCCGATTCTGACGAACGACTAATCCGCAGGCTTAAGCGCGATATAAATGAACGCGGCAGGGATATTGAGGAAGTACTCTCCCGCTACCAGACTACCTTAAAGCCTATGCATGATCAGTTTATAGAACCTACCAAGGAATATGCAGATATCATAATTCCCAACAATAAATACAATACAGTGGCAGTAGATATTGTTCGTACCATTATTACTGATAAACTTAACTGATCGCCATGGGACTAAAAGATCTAAGATCAAAAAAATGGTTTGGTATTGCTACAAACCTATATGTTATGGTCTTAACGGCATTTGTTATTTGGATGGTGTTTTTTGATACCAATTCGCTCTTGATACATATGGAATTAAAAAAACAGATCAAAACCCTGGAAAAGCAACAGGAATTCCTCAAAAGTGAAATAGAAAAAGATAAAAAAACACTGGAAAAACTTTCCGATCCCAAAGAATTGGAAAAGTTTGCCAGGGAACATTATTATTTAAAAAAGAAGAATGAGGAGATCTACCTGATAGAATATGAGGATAGTCTAAAAAATAAACAGGATGACGATGAACAATAAGTTTTACAATTTTCCTGGGGTATCTTCTAAAGCCTGGAAACAGCAAATCCAGGCCGGGCTCAAAGGAGAAGACTACAATGACAGCCTTGTGTGGGAAGGACCAGACCATATTAAAGTAAAACCTTTTTATAATTCTGAGGATCTAAAGGAACATCCCCCACACCACATACCTACCCCTACCAGCTGGCAGATTGGACAAGTATGCTATGTTCAAAGTGAAAAAGCCGCCAATAAAAAAGCTGCCGGGGCTCTATCGAAGGGTGCTGAGAGTTTGTATTTTATCCTTCCTTCTCCTGAAGTTAATATAGAGGAACTATTTAAGGGAATTGATCTTTCAATGGTTCCCATTCATCTGGACCTGCGTTTTGTCTCTTCAGAATTCACTGAAAAATTAGCAAAATATAAAGCAACTAATAGTGCCACCTTCTTTTTCTATATGGATGTTTTAGGGAGTCTTGCAAGAACGGGGAACTGGTATCACTCCATGGAAAAAGACCTGGCTCATACAGTACAAATGGCAAAAGACTTGCCACATTTCAATACTATCTCAATAGATGGTGCTCTTTATCAAAATGCTGGCGCCAATAGGGTTCAGCAATTGGCCTATATGCTGTCTCAGGCACATGAATATTTGCATCTCTTTGAAAGTCAGCAGAATCCCGTAAACTTTCCTGAACCTACCTTTAAAGTAGCTGTAGATTCAGATTACTTTTTTGAGATTGCTAAATTAAGGGCCCTGCGACTCTTATGGCAAAGTCTGGCTTCTTCTTACAAAGTTCCTGAAAGTTGTCATATTATTGCACAGCCGAGTAAACGCAACAAGACCTTGTACGATTACAATGTAAACCTACTGCGAACTACCACAGAGTGCATGGCCGCTATCATTGGTGGGGCAGATACAATTTGTAATCTTCCTTACGATGCACTCTATCATAAGGATAACGAATTTGGCGATCGAATTGCCCGTAATCAGTTATTGATCCTGAGAAATGAAAGTTATTTCGGAGAAGTTTCAAATCCGGCAGATGGGGCTTACTATATAGAAAGCCTCACAGATCAGCTAGCCCAAAAAGCCTTGAATCTCTTTAAAAATCTTGAAGCTTCTGGTGGCTTTCTAAAAGGCCTAAAGCAACATACAATTCAAAAGAAGATCAGAGAACAGGCGGAAAAAGATCAACAACAATTTGATAGTGGTGAACGGGTCTTAGTAGGGAGCAATGTATATGTGAATCCTAAAGATACCATGAAGGAGAATATTGAGATCTATCCATTTCTAAAGACCAAACCGGGAAAGACACTTCTAGAACCTATTTTAGAAAAAAGGTTGGCAGAAATTATGGAACAAAAAAGACTTGACAATGAGTAGGAAAGATGTAAAAGACCTCCAATTACCTTCAAATGTCTCGTTAAAAGGCCGATTGTCAAAAAGTGAATCTTTTCATTTCGCTGAAGGCATCGATGTTTATAAACAGTATACCAGCGAAGATACAAAGGCTATGGAGCATCTCGATTTTGCCGCTGGTATACCCCCTTACCTTCGCGGTCCTTATGCCACCATGTATGTGCAAAGACCCTGGACAATACGGCAATATGCCGGTTTTTCTACAGCTGAAGAAAGCAATGCCTTTTACAGAAGAAATCTTAAAGCGGGTCAAAAAGGCTTATCAGTGGCCTTCGATCTGCCTACCCATAGAGGATATGACAGCGATCATGAACGGGTAGTAGGTGATGTTGGGAAAGCAGGGGTAGCAATAGATTCTGTAGAGGACATGAAGATCCTTTTTGAAGATATCCCATTAGATAAGATGTCAGTTTCTATGACCATGAACGGAGCTGTGCTTCCTATAATGGCCTTCTATATCGTTGCTGCAGAAGAACAGGGAGTCTCCCCACAATTCTTAGCAGGGACCATTCAAAATGATATTCTCAAGGAATTTATGGTACGGAACACTTATATCTATCCGCCCGGACCCTCCATGGAGATCATTGCAGATATTTTTGAGTATACCAGCAAATACATGCCTAAATTTAATAGCATAAGCATTTCCGGTTACCATATGCAGGAAGCCGGGGCTACTGCAGATATTGAATTGGCTTATACCCTGGCAGATGGATTAGAATACATCAGAACAGGATTAAAAGCGGGATTAGATATAGACACCTTTGCCCCCAGACTCTCCTTTTTCTGGGCCATTGGAATGAATCATTTTATGGAGATCGCCAAAATGAGAGCAGGTCGTATTCTCTGGGCTAAACTTATACAACAATTCCATCCAAAAAATCCAAAATCGCTAGCCCTCAGAACCCATTGCCAGACAAGCGGATGGAGTCTTACGGAACAAGATCCCTTTAACAATGTAGCGCGGACAACTATTGAAGCAGCGGCGGCAGCTTTTGGGGGTACTCAAAGCCTTCATACCAATGCTTTGGATGAGGCAATTGCTCTACCAACAGATTTCTCTGCGAGGATCGCCAGGAATACACAGATATATCTACAAAGAGAAACCAACATAACAAAAACAGTAGATCCCTGGGCAGGAAGCTATTATGTGGAATACCTAACGGATACCTTAGCCAAAAAAGCATGGGATCTAATTGAAGAAGTAGAGGCACTGGGTGGAATGACAAAAGCAATAGAAGAAGGCATTCCAAAAATGAGGATAGAGGAAGCGGCAGCCAAAAAGCAAGCCCGGATAGACAGTGGAAAAGATATAATTGTTGGGGTAAACCAATACCGACTGGATGAGGAAGAACTTATGCAGATCCTGGAAGTAGACAATGCCGAAGTACGCCGACAGCAGGTTGAGCGACTAGATAAAGTAAAAAAAGAACGAGATAGTAAAGCGGTGGTCAAGGCCCTTGAAGCTCTTACAAAGGCCGCTGAGAACAAAGGAAAAGACCTGAAGGATAAAGCTGAAAATAATTTGTTAGCTTTAGCCATAGATGCTGCAAGAAAAAGGGCTACCCTGGGAGAGATCAGTGATGCTCTGGAAATAGTCTTTAAGAGGTACAATGCAAAAATTCAAACATTTTCAGGAGTGTATTCCAAAGAAATAAAAGACGACAAAAGCTTTAAAAAAGCTCGTGAACTCGCCGATGCCTTTGCAGAAATTGACGGCAGGCGTCCCAGGATAATGATCGCAAAAATGGGGCAGGACGGGCATGACAGAGGGGCTAAGGTAGTAGCCACCGGATATGCAGACCTTGGGTTTGATGTAGATATAGGGCCATTGTTCCAAACTCCGGCCGAAGCCGCCAAACAGGCGGTTGAGAATGATGTACATATACTTGGTGTTTCTTCCCTGGCGGCAGGGCATAAAACCCTTGTTCCTCAGGTGCTAAAAGAATTAAAAAAGTATGGCAGAGAAGACATCATGGTGATCGTAGGTGGGGTAATACCAAAGCAAGATTATCAGTTCTTGTTCGATGCAGGTGCTGTTGCTGTTTACGGTCCGGGCACTAAAATCAGCGAAGCTGCCATACAGATCCTGGAGATACTCCTGGACACGGAAAAATAATTCGTTTCCTGCCATAATGAAGGTTGGGTATTTGCATTAGATTCCAAAATCATAAGTTATTCACTTTGTGTTAACAAAATACATTTTTTGGCTAGCCAAATAATCGTATTTTTAACCCCTAACTTACTATGATGATGGGCAAAATAATTGCTATTGCAAACCAAAAGGGAGGAGTTGGTAAAACAACAACTACCGTAAACCTGGCTGCCTCGCTAGGTGTTTTGGAGAAAAAAGTACTTTTAATAGATGCAGATCCTCAGGCAAATGCCACTTCCGGGCTTGGTATTGATGTTGATACGGTTGAATTTGGAACCTATCAAGTACTGGAACACACAAAATTGGCCAGGGAAACAATCATTAAGACTTCCTCTCCTAATGTTGACCTTATTCCTTCACATATTGATCTGGTTGCTATAGAAATAGAGCTGGTAGACAAAGAAGACCGGGAATACAAGATGAAAGAGGCAATTAGGGAGCTCAAAGAAGAATACGATTATATTCTGATAGACTGTGCACCATCTTTGGGGCTATTGACCTTAAATGCGTTGACTGCAGCAGATTCTGTGATTATCCCTATACAGTGTGAATACTTCGCACTGGAAGGTCTTGGAAAATTATTGAATACGATTAAAAGTGTTCAGCGTATCCATAACCCGGATCTGGATATAGAAGGATTGTTACTTACCATGTATGATTCGCGTTTACGCCTGTCTAATCAGGTAGTAGAGGAGGTTAAGAAGCATTTTTCAGATATGGTCTTTGATACCATCATTCAACGAAATGTTCGCCTCGGAGAAGCACCCAGCTATGGGGAAAGTATTATAAAATATGATGCCAGCAGTAAAGGGGCTATCAATTACCTCAATATGGCTAACGAACTTCTCAAGAAAAATAAGGAGAAAGTATAATGGCGAAAGCAACACGAAAACAAGCGTTAGGACGCGGACTTTCTGCCCTCTTAAAAGATCCGGAGAATGATATAAAATCCGTTGCTGATAAGAATGCAGACAAAGTTGTCGGGAACATAGTTGAACTGGAATTAGATGCAATCGAAGTAAATCCATTTCAACCGAGATCCAACTTCAATGATGAAGCACTTCAGGAATTAGCCTCTTCCATTAAAGAATTAGGGGTCATTCAACCTATAACGGTTCGCAAACTCGATTTTAATAAATACCAGCTGGTCTCCGGTGAACGCAGGTACAGAGCCTCCAGATTGATAGGCCTGGAAACCATCCCTTCCTACATCCGTATTGCCAACGATCAGGAATCCCTGGAAATGGCCCTGGTTGAAAATATTCAACGACAGGATCTGGATCCTATTGAAATTGCTCTTTCATACCAGCGATTGATTGAAGAAATTGAGCTGACCCAGGAAAAATTAAGTGACAGAGTAGGTAAAAAAAGGTCTACGATCACTAATTACCTAAGACTTTTGCGATTAGATCCCATTATTCAGACAGGAATTAGAGATGGATTCATAAGTATGGGCCATGGCCGAACCTTGGTGAATATTGAGCGTCGTGAGGATCAATTGGAGATTTATGAACAGATCATAGGCGATTCGCTTTCTGTGAGGCAGACGGAGGAATTGGTTAGGAAATACCATGATTCCGGGAGCATTACCAAGAAACCTGGTGCTAAATCTATTGACAAATCGAGATATATCGTTCAAAGTGAAATAGACCTATCTCAATTTTTAGAAACTCCGGTAGTTCTTAGTACCTCAGACAATGAAAAAGGTAAGATGACCATTTCATTCAAGTCCAAGGAAGAGTTACACCGCATCAAAAAATTGATCACAGGTGAATAAGCGAACTTTTTTTTTTGCTGTCCTGCTCTGCTGTGTTGCTTTTATAAATGCACAGGACAAAAAGACATCGGCAGATTCACTTCGCACAGACTTTAAAGAAAAAGGGATTGTCATTGAAGGCAACATAGAAAAGAAAAAGGTGAATCCGCTTGCCCCTAGTAAAGCTGCCTTTTACTCTGCCATTCTCCCGGGTTTAGGTCAAATCTATAACAGACGATATTGGAAACTGCCTATAGTCTATGGAGCTATCGGAACAGGAATATATGCCTATGTGTATAACGATGATCTGTACGACCGATTTCGAACTGCCTTTAAAAGGCGTAAAGCCGGGTTTATTGATGATGAATTCTACGATATAAATGGCAGCGGCATTATAGCCGGCAGTCCGGATCTTTCGGATGAAGCTTTACAAGATGCACAGGAACGGTACCAGCGAGATAGAGATCTGGCATTACTTGTCACCATAGGGCTCTATGCCTTTAACATCATAGATGCCAATGTAGATGCACATCTAAAGCAATTCAATGTAGATGATGACCTCAGCCTGGATATCAAACCCTACCTGGAATATCATCCAATAACTTCCGATCCCAATTACGGCATTGCCTTAATCATAAAATTTTAGCCATTGAGAATAGCACTGTTCGGGTATGGTAAAATGGGTAAAATGATCGAACAGATCAGCCAAAAAAGAGGCCATAGTATCGTGGCTCGGATAGATGTGGGCACCACAGATATTAATTATGATACTATGGATGTGGCCATAGACTTCAGTGTCCCTGAATCTGCTGTTAAAAATATTAAAGGGTGTATTGAGGCAGGAGTACCGGTCATTTCGGGAACCACAGGATGGTTGACTCAATATGAAGAGATAGTGGACCTGTGTAAAAAACAGCAAGGTGCATTTTTGTACGCCTCTAATTTTAGCCTGGGTGTCAATATTTTTTTTGAGCTCAACAAAGTGTTGGCCGGGATGATGGCCAACATTAAAACCTATGATGTAACTATCGATGAAACCCATCATATTCATAAAATAGATGCTCCAAGTGGAACGGCCATTACACTGGCCGAAGGGATCATAAGTAAAACTGACTATACCAATTGGGCGCTGGAGTCTGGAGGAGAGAAAATCCTTCCTATTCATTCTCATCGAGAAGGGGAAATACCGGGCACTCATGAAGTTAGCTATTCCGGTGCCGAAGATCAGATCAGTATTAAACACATCGCACATGGCCGGGAAGGATTTGCACTGGGAGCTGTGGTGGCTGCTGAGTGGATTCAGGGAAAGAAAGGGGTTTTTAGTATGAAAGACGTGTTAAACCTGGGTTAAAAATGGTAACAAAATGATACCTTCCCGCGACTAACAGAAAAAATAAGCAAGAATGAACGCTACACAGTGGATTCTATTTATTCTACTAATTCAGGTGATCCATTTTTTAGGAACCTGGAAACTTTATGTAAAAGCAGGCAGGCAGGCATGGGAAGCAGCTGTTCCCGTATACAATGCCATTGTTCTTATGAAGATCATCAACAGGCCTGGCTGGTGGGTGATTCTCTTGTTTATTCCTATTATTAACTTACTCATGTTTCCAGTAATTTGGGTAGAGACCATCCGTAGTTTTGGGCGAAATAGCTTGGTAGATACCTGGCTGGTAATACTAAGCCTGGGATTCTACATATATTACGTGAATTACAGTTTAGATGTAGAACACTTAAAGGACCGAAGTTTACACCCTAAAAGTGGCATAGGAGAATGGGTAAGTTCCATTGTATTTGCCATAGTGGCGGCCACCCTGGTACATACCTATTTTATTCAACCTTATGTCATTCCAACAGGATCATTGGAACGCACCTTACGGATAGGCGATCTCCTCTTTGTAAGCAAATTTCATTACGGGGCCAGAACCCCTATGACCACCATTGCGGCTCCTATGGTGCATGACACACTTCCCTTTGTTGGTATCCGATCTTATTTAAATAAACCGCAACTCCCTTATTTCAGACTTCCTGGATTTACCAAAGTTGATAGAAATGACATTGTAGTCTTCAGTTGGCCTGCAGATACTGTGAGAGCCTTTTTTAAAAGAGAAAAAGGTGTTATAAAACCAATCGATAAGAAATCAAATTATGTAAAACGTTGTGTTGGTCTCCCCGGAGACTCCTTAGAGATACGCAATGGATATGTCTATATCAATGGTGAGCAACTTGTACTTTCAGACAGGGCCAAACCGCAATACGATTA
>CBDUON010000024.1:0-22224 GCA_965368835.1 uncultured Eudoraea sp.
TTATAACTTAGCATTTTATTGAAGTGTCTTTTTAGATCCAGACAGTATGAAAAAAGAGAATCAAAAAATTACAGCCCTTATAATCACCTTTAATGAAATGGGGTATATTCAAGCTTGTATTGATTCTGTTTCTTTCGCTGATGAGATCGTAGTAGTAGATTCTTATAGTACGGATGGCACTTACGAATTTTTAAAAGAGCATCCTAAAGTAAAGGCAATACAGCATCCATTTTCTAATTTTACTCTTCAGAAAACATTCGCCCTCACACAGGCTTCAAATCCATGGGTTCTATTCCTGGATGCAGACGAAATTGTCCCTGAGGAATTAAGAAAAGAAATTGAAGCAACAGTACAGGAAGAAGAACCTCACGCTGCCTATTGGTTCTATAGAAAATTCATGTTTCAGAAATCTGAACTTCGCTATAGCGGATGGCAGACCGATAAGAATTATCGCCTATTCCAAAAGGACAAGGCCAAATTCTCTGATAAAAAAATTGTACACGAAACCCTAGAAGTAGATGGTAGTTCTGGCATTCTCAATGAAAAACTGATACATTACTGCTATAAGAATTACGAGGATTACAAGGCCAAGATGTTGAATTATGGCCGATTAAAAGCCAAGGAAGATTTTTACCGTGAAAAGCGCTTTAGTTATTTCTTCTATGCCCTAAAACCGGCCTGGAAATTCTTTAACCATTACATCTTGCGACTTGGCATTTTGGATGGAAAAAAAGGAATTACAATTTGTTATTTGAACGCCTTGAGCGTCTTGGAACGTTTCCGGGAATTAAAACGTCTTGAAGTAAAGAATGAGCTTGCTTATTACTTACTGATGCCATAATAGGTCCACACTTGCTTTTTTGTCCTGGTCTCCTTTCGTATCGACTTATTTTTCTCAATAGATTCGGGTGTTTTATACCCCCTTTTATGATCTAAATGAACGCAAACTGCGCTGTACCTAAGCTGTTTGGATTTGAGCCCGAAATTAAAAAGTCGCTCCCCTAATTCCCTGTCCTGACCTCCGTATTGCATCCGCTCATCAAAGCCATTCACATTTAATATATCTTTTTTCCAACCAGAGGAATTATGTCCGTTCCAACTGGCATTGGTTGGTGTGATCGTATTAAAAAAAGTAGAAATAAATCCCCTGGCAGTGAGTTTGTTGTTTTTAAAGGTCTTTGGAATTCCCATCTCTTTTAACCAACTAATATTAAAGCAATTCTGCTCTTCAATATCCTTTCTTGTGATGGCTTTAGAAATGTTCATTGGCAGCATATAATAACCGCCGGAAATGAAGTAACCGGGTTCCTTGTTAATATAATGCACCATTACAAAATCTTCCCGGGGAATACAATCGCCATCTGTCATGATTATATAAGGTGAATTGCAGGCCAGAACAGCCTTATTCAAAATCCTTGATTTTTGGAAGCCCTCATCTTCCTGCCAAACATGCACAATAGGATAAGACACTTTTTTCTCCATATCATCCAAAAGAGCCTTGGTCTTAGGTCCGGAACCATCATCCGCTATCACCACCTCAAAATCCTTAAAAGTTTGGCACTCGAACCCCCATAATACCTTCTCTAACCACTCCTCGGAATTGTAGGTGCTAACTATGATAGAAATTTTCGGATCAGCTTGCTGCATCCCACAAAAATAGGAAGCTTTGCTTAGAATCCATTTATTTCCTTTTTAAAAATTTATTTTCCTCTTTTATCTTTGACCTATCCTTTTCAAAGAAGTCCTTCGTTATGCTATCAAAACTTAATCTAAAGCCATTCGAAAAACATAAAAATATGGTGTTAAATAACAATAGTTTAGGAATTAATTGCTCCTGATTTTTGAACATTTTTATCGTCTGTACGGATATGAAAATGTAATTTGCAACCGAATTTGAGTCTCAATATTAAATTCGATCCATGAAGGTTAAAGAGCTTCCATTATCTATATATACTGCCTTTCGTTTAAGGAGAATGTCTTTGGATCGTCTACTTGACACCCCCCAAAAGAAGATTCCTGTGATCATTTCATTAACAACCATAGAGTCCAGAATAGAAATCGTGGATCTCGTTATCAGGAGTCTAATGAATCAGTCTGTACAGCCAAAAAAGATCATATTATGGGTACATGAGTCACTGAAAAAAACTATCCCCTCTAAACTTTCCGAATTGCAGAGTACACTATTTGAGATCAGGACAACGCATTTACATTCGTCTCATAAGAAGCTGATTCACACCATGCGCAGCTACCCGGACACCACTGTGGTTACCTGTGATGACGACCTGATGTACAGGCCAAATTGGTTAAATCTGCTCTATAATGAATCTCAAAAACATGCAGGTACAATAATTGCAAACCAGACCAGAACTATAACCAAGGATCCCACTGGCGCTTACTTGCCTTATTCCCAATGGCCGGTAAACCAGACAGAGAAATACAATGACTTTCGCGTCCTGCCTATTGGTGCTGAAGGTGTACTTTATCCGCCAGATTGCCTGGATCCCAGATTTGATGACGAAAATTTATTTATAGAGTTGGCCCCCAAGGCCGATGATCTCTGGTTCAAGAGCATGTCTATCTTAAAAGGCACAAAGTGCAAATTAGCTGCCAACAGCTCAAAAAATGCTATTCCTATTATGGGCTCTCAAAAAAGCTCTCTAAAACATATTAATATAAAAAAGGATTTTAATTCTACTCAATGGAAACAATTGGTCAGCTATTTTGATCTTGATATTGTTCCTAAATCAAGCTAAAGAATGGATGCACTTACTAAAGAGATAAATTCATGCATTCAGGTCCTGGAAGCAGGCGGACTTATTTTATATCCTACTGATACCGTCTGGGGAATAGGATGTGATGCTACCAATGAGGAGGCCGTCAGCAAGATCTATAGCCTTAAAAGAAGACCGGATACTAAAGCCATGATCTGTCTGGTAGCAAATGATGCCATGCTAGAAAAACACGTAAAAAAAGTTCCGGATATAGCCTATGATATTATGGATCTGGCTACCAAACCAACAACTATTGTATATGATGACCCTGTTGGCATTGCCAGGAATTTAATAGCGGCAGACAACACCCTGGCCATCCGAGTTGCTTCAGATAAGTTTTGCCGATATCTGATCAACAAGTTTAAGAAACCAATTGTATCTACCTCTGCCAATGTAGCCGGTGAACCTACCCCTGCACACTTTGGTAAAATAGATCAGGCTATTTTAAAAGGAGTGGACTATGTAGTAAATTTGCAACGCGATACCCAAAATGGTGCATCCTCTTCCATTATTAAACTGGGCAATGACGGCACAGTAAAAGTCATACGGGAATAAATATGATAAAGACCAACTACAAGGAAGCATTACAAGATGAGGTGTTTAAAACGATCTCGGAAGCAGCTGAAGCACTTTCATTGGAGTGTTATGTTATTGGTGGCTTTGTCAGGGATCTGCTGCTGGAACGCGGTATTCCCAAAGACATTGATATTGTAGCAGTTGGCAGTGGTATTGACCTGGCCAAAAAAGTGGCATCATTAACTCCCGGCAAACCGGAGGTTACCGTTTTTAAGAATTTTGGAACCGCCATGCTTAAATACAAGGATAAGGAAGTTGAATTTGTTGGGGCCAGAAAAGAGAGTTATAACAGAGAAAGTCGGAATCCGGTGGTGGAAAATGGCACGCTGGAAGATGATCAGAAACGCCGCGATTTTACCATAAATGCGCTAGCATTGTCCTTAAATCCGAATAATTTTGGCTCGTTGATAGATCCTTTTCAGGGAGTAAACGATCTTACATCAAAACTGATCCGAACGCCTTTAGACCCCGCTATTACATATTCTGATGATCCATTGAGAATGCTTCGCGCTATCCGCTTTGCTTCCCAATTGAATTTCATTATTGAACCCCGGTCGCTGGAGGCTATCACCGAGAACAAGGATAGGATCGAGATCATTTCCAACGAACGTATTGTGGATGAAGTAAACAAGATCTTAATGAGCAAAGTACCGTCTGTTGGCTTTAAACTTTTGCATCAGACCGGATTAGTAGGGCTTATCCTCCCCGAGCTAACTGCCTTACAGGGCATTGAAGAAGTAGAGGGCCAACGTCACAAAGACAATTTTTGGCATACCCTGGAAGTAGTAGACAATATCGCGAAGACCACAGATAATCTATGGCTTCGTTGGGCAGCCTTGTTACACGATATTGGCAAAGCACCCACCAAAAGATTCGATAAAAAAATTGGCTGGACGTTTCACGCTCATGAATTCGTAGGATCCAAAATGGTTTACAAACTCTTTAAAAGGTTACATATGCCTTTAAATGAGAAGATGAAATTTGTCCAGAAAATGGTGCTGATGAGTTCCAGACCTATTGTACTTTCAGAAGATTTCGTAACCGATTCCGCCGTGCGTAGAATGATCTTTGATGCCGGCGATTACGTTGATGATCTTATGACACTTTGTGAAGCCGATATCACGACCAAAAACCCCCGGAAACAAAGAAAATACAAGAATAATTTTCGCCTTGTTCGGGAAAAGATAGAGGAAGTTGAGGCACGGGATCACGTTCGGAATTTTCAGCCGCCGGTAAGCGGTGAAGAGATCATGAAAACCTTTGGACTACCCCCGTCACGGGAAATAGGGATGATCAAAGATGCCATTAAAGAAGCGATCCTTGAAGGGGAGATCCCTAACGAATATGAGGCTGCAAAAGCCTATATGATCCAAAAAGGAAAAAGCATGGGACTTATAAAATAGAATTGATTTATCTCCTATGTTTTTAATCTATGCAACTGTGGCCATGCTTCCATACTTTTCTTTAAAAAGAGTGGTATTTTTGTAGGCCAAAACAAGGCTCTTATGATCAAAATGTTTCGCCCACTTGCAAAAACCTCCCTTATCCTTGTCTATTTGGTGATCATTGCCGGGGCCGTGGTACGCATGACAGGCAGTGGGATGGGTTGTCCGGACTGGCCCAAGTGTTTTGGTTATTATATCCCCCCAACTGAGGCCTCTGAATTGGAATGGCAACCCCAACGCGCATTTAAAAAAGGACAGGTGATCATTAGAAACGAATCTCTATGGGTTGCTACTGCGGACCATATCACTGGAAGCACGTATAATGATGCAAATTGGACAGCGTATCAAAAACACGATTATGCCATTTTTAATGCCACCCATACCTGGATAGAATACATAAATCGCCTTTTTGGTGCTTTGGCTGGTCTTGCCACGCTATTTCTGGCCATTGCTTCCTTCTATTTTTGGAAAACAAATAAAAAGATCACCATCATTTCATGGCTCATAGTACTGGGGATGGGCTTTCAGGCATGGCTTGGAGCTACTGTAGTGTACTCTGAATTGCTCCCTGCAAGGATAACCATGCATATGATCATGGCGCTGGTCATCGTTGCTATGTTGATCTATGTGCTGGAGAAATCCAGTACAAAAACAGGTGAGAAGGTCGCTGTTCGCCAAATACATCAACTTTTGTGGCTGGCATTAGGGCTAACAATGGTTCAAATTATTCTGGGTACACAGGTAAGACAATTCGTAGATGACCAAATAGATCTGGTAGGGGAACAGGCAAAAATGCTCTGGCTCTCCCAACCCACCGCACAATTTTATATACACCGTTCCATTTCAATTCTGGTGGTCCTGTTCAATACATGGATCGCTTATAAAATTGTCTCTAAAAAACTGGGGCTGACCAAAATATATTGGGTCTTGGGACTTATAGGAATTGAGATCTTATCCGGTATAGCTATGTATTATTTTGATTTCCCTTTTGGGAGTCAGCCACTTCACCTTGTACTGGCTTCTATTTTATTTGGACTTCAATTTTATTTGGTATTGGAAACTCAAAAGACCGTAACAACCATTGAAACTTTGTAACTTTGTCCACCGGAAAATGTAGTACCTATGATTTACAAGATCAGGATCATTCTGGATGCCAAAGAGGATATTTTTAGAGATATCGAAATTGAGGCTGAGAACACCCTGGAAGATTTTCACAACGCCATTACCCAAGCCTTTGGCTTTTTAGGGGAAGAAATGGCTTCTTTTTATACCTGTGATGAAAATTGGAACCAGCAGGAAGAGATCGCCCTTTTTGATATGAGCGAGGGTACTTCGTCTGTTCGTTTGATGAATGAGATCTTTTTGGAAGACATACTAACCCGCCAAACACCAAAGTTGATCTATGTCTATGACTTCTTAAGTATGTGGACCTTTTACGTTGAATTGGCAGATATTGTGGAAAATACCGAGGGCCATGACTATCCCAACGTGCTCTTCAGTTTTGGAGAACTACCTGAATCACCTCCGGAAAAGAATTTTGAAGCAGATCCCAATTTCGATTTTGATGAAACTTTTGATCGATATGACGATCTCGATTTTGAAGAAAACTGGAATTAAACTATTCCTTATCGGAACAAAATTTATGAACTACAATAGTATCCCAACTCTTTCTTAAACCAAGTATCCCTTATGATCAATCTTTTTAATGCACAGATCGATAGTTTATCGCTACACCGTGTTGGTAATAAAAATAAAAATGAAGGTCTCTTTCTTTCTGAAGAACCTCAACCTCTCAATGATGAGACCAGAGGACTTTTAAAGGAATTCTTTCTGAAACCTTTTCGAGAAAAGGAAGAGAATTACTTTAAGCTTTCCCATGAGGCAGATCTGGAGTTCAATGAGATCTATCTGGCTGCCAAGGCCATTTTTGAGGATCCGGCCGTGCTGCAAGAACACGCCAGGAAGATAACGCGTTTTTTATACGACCAATCTAATCACCCGCATATCAAAAGTGGAGAGGTCTTTATTGCCTATTTCAGCAATATGGTTCTTGATAATGAAAAAATAGACGCTATTGGGATATTTAAAAGCGAGATAAAGCAAGAATTTTTACAATTCCAGGAAAAAGGAGCTCATCTCGAAATGATCCTGGAAGAGGGTGTAAATCTGAACAAATTAGACAAGGGATGCCTTATTTTTAACACCTTGGCTGAAGAGGGCTTCAAGGTTTTGTCTGTGGACAGCAATAGATACGATACGAAGTATTGGCTGGAAAATTTTCTTGGGGTAAATGTCCTCCCGGACGACAATTTTTACACAAAAAACTATCTTAAATTCTGTCAGAACTTTGCCAAGGACGTAGTCTTGCCTGCAGAAGACAAACAACAAGAAGTGCTGTTTATGAACCGGGCTGTAAACCATTTTGCAAAAAATGATGCCTTTGAGGAATCCCTGTTTCTAAATGAGGTAATGGAGAATCCGGAACTTATCCCGGAGTTTAAACACTACAAGGTGGAAAAAGGCCCCAAGTATAGTATTGAGGATGTTTCAACATTTCCTATTGCCAACAAGGCAGTTTCAGATTCCCGTAAGAAGATCAAAAATGTCATAACCCTGGATACTAATATTCAGATCCGTATGGATTTTATCAATCCAGAATCTGCTGAACGATTTGTAGAGAAAGGTTGGGATGAGGAAAAACAGATGTACTATTATCTGGTTTACTTTAATAAGGAAATGAAGTAGTAAGGGTTAGTTTTATAGCAACTTATTTTACAAAAATTTATTATATTTTGAACTTATTATCAATGATCTGCCTCATAGTTACATTTTCATAATTTCTTTTGACAAAATCTAAGGTAAGGTTCAGGATCTCCCCCATTGTTTTACACTTTTTGAAAGTGATATCATGTGTGAATTCGAAAATTTCCATCTTTAATCGTTCCACATTCTCGGGAAGGGAGATTTTATCCGTTTTACAAGCGTTAATAAGTCGATTTATACGCTTGTTGGTACTAATGATCCGTTTAGCAATTATAGAGCGCTCCTCAACCTTATACTGCTCTATGGAATTCTCGAGCAATTTGCTTGATACCAACTCAACCATCTTTATGTTTTCTTTAAAAAACTGAGGGCGGTATACATTGAGTTTTCCTTCAAAGCACTGCTGATCAAAATCAATGGCACGTATTCTGTAGACAACGTGGTCAAAATCATGTATAGGAATAATTACGTAGTTATAGGAACGCATATCGCCCAATAATTGGATCATTGATCGCTCATTGAACTTTACGAATTCTTTGGCTAACTGCGATTTTTCAGAGTCAGTACAATGGGGTAACATATTTTTTATAAAAATATCTCCCGGGATCCCAGCAATATGCTCTTCGATAAGTGTATCCTTACAAACGAGATAATTCAGATTATACGGGGAGAGCATATGCTCTAATTCTAGCCCATAAATGCGTGAAGCATCCGCCTTTTTTACATAAAAATAAGTGAAGTTCTCATTTAAAATATTTCGGACCTTTATTCTGAAAGGTTTGGAATTACCAAACGTACAATAGTCTACCGCATCGATATTGAGATACTGAAAAATATGATCGGTACCATCTGAATGAAGTACAGAATAGACTCTTTTTAAACTTAGATCTATTTCTTTGCGATCGGAATCGGAGTAATACACCCGAATCCATAAAGTATCAACACCTTCTTCATCATAGACCACCACGGAGCCCGAAAATCTGAGCAAATCTTCATAAAAAATGGGGAGCTCAATTTTTCTGTTGTACATTTCCAGGAAAGCATCGAGTTTTTTGCTCACCGGAAAGGAGGGTTTTTTCTTGGACATCAGCCGTTGTTGAGTCATAGGAATTTACCTTTTATACGATTCTATTGTAACAATTAATGGTTTTCGTCGTCAAGTTACTATAAACTGCCTAAACAAAACACTATTTGGAAACGATTCTTACAGTCTCTCATCTGACCAAAAAATTCGGATACCTAACCGCTGTAAAAGATCTGTCCTTTTCTATAGAAAAAGGCAATGTCTATGGAATACTGGGGCCAAATGGCAGTGGAAAATCGACCACCCTTGGAATCGTCCTCAATGTAGTAAATCCCACTCGTGGGTCTTTTAGCTGGTTCGATGGCAATACTACAACCCATGAAGCTTTAAAAAAGGTTGGGGCAATTATTGAGCGGCCCAATTTCTATCCCTATATGTCCGCTTTAAAAAATCTAAAACTTGTTTGTAAGATCAAGGGAGTTGCTGAAGATAAGATTGAGGATACCCTGCAATTGGTAGGATTATGGGAAAGAAGAAACAGTAAATTCAAAACCTATTCGCTGGGTATGAAACAGCGACTTGCCATAGCCTCAGCACTTCTGAACGATCCGGAGATCCTTATTTTAGATGAACCCACAAATGGGCTCGACCCCCAGGGGATCCATCAAATAAGACAGATCATAAAAAAGATCGCCTCTCAGGGCACTACTATTTTATTGGCTTCCCATCTCCTGGACGAGGTGGAGAAAGTATGTACCCATGTAGTGATCCTGCGAAAAGGTGAAAAAATATATGCTGGCAAGGTAGATAATATGCTGGCCAGCCATGGATATTTAGAGCTAAAGAGCAACAAATCAGAAGCCCTTATAAAGTTATTAGAAGAAGATCCCAGATTTGGCAAGATAGAAGAAGAAAGTGGATTGATCACCGCTGTATTAAATGAAAAAATGGATTCGGGTAGCCTTAATGAATTCTTATTTAAGAATGGAATCGTCCTTACTCATTTGGTGATGAGAAAAGAAAGTCTTGAGGAACAATTCTTAACACTTACTAAAAACTTATGAAAAGGCTATTACAAATAGAGTTTATTAAACTTTGGAACAACCGTTCCAGCAAGGTCCTCATTATTGCGTATTTCGTTTTACTTACGTCTATTGCATTGGTAGCTGCTATCAAATTTGATATTGGCCCCATTAAATTTCACCTTGCGGAACAAGGTATTTTCAACTTTCCCTATATCTGGCATTTTAACACCTTTGTCACGGCCTTTTTTAAACTTTTTCTCGCTATAGTCATTGTTTCTATGATGTCTAATGAATACAGTAATAAGACCATCAAACAAAATCTGATAGACGGATTATCAAAGAAAGAATTTGTACTCTCCAAATTCCTGACGGTTATTTCGTTCGCCCTGATCTCCACCATATTCGTCTTTGCGGTCTCTATGATCCTGGGGTTGATTTATTCCGACTATGATGAGATTTCTATAATTTTTTCTGACATGGAATTTCTCCTGGCATTTTTTGTGAAGCTGGTAGGGTTTTTCACTTTCTGCCTGTTTCTGGGAGTGTTGGTCAAAAGATCGGCCTTTGCCCTGGGATTCCTCATATTATGGCAAGTATTTGAAGGATTTGTAAGGGGGATGATCCGCTGGAAATTTTTTGATTCTGAGACTACGGATGCCATCATGGGTTTCTTCCCGCTAAATTCTATGTTCAACCTTATTAAGGAGCCATTCTCTCGTCTAAATGCCGTGCAGACCGTAGCAAATCAGATTGGTGAAAAAGTGACCTTGAACTACCAGGTTCATTGGTACGAGATCCTGATTGTATTGGCCTGGACCTGGATTTTTGTCTATTTGTCCTATGTGTTGTTGAAAAAGAGGGATTTGTAGTATATTGTAGTGTTTGCGAAGACACTATGAAAAAGATTGCCTCCATCGTCCTTTTTGGACTCCTTTCCCCATTCCTGCTCTTTAGCCAGGGAGAGACCTCCAATTGGTATTTTGGGACCGGAGCCGGCATCCGATTTAACAATGACGGAAGTGTTAGCAATACCAAAAAAAGCAAGCTAGAGACCCTTGAAGGATGTGCTACCATCTCTAATACTTTTGGCGGACTACTTTTTTATACGGATGGGATCACTGTCTATAACAAAAATCACGAGATCATGTTAAATGGAGAGGGCCTATTTGGGGATCCCTCCAGTACTCAATCTGCCATGATCGTTCCAAAACCAGAGGATCCGGAACTCTTTTTTATTTTTACAGTGGACACTGCCCCTTTTGAAGGAGATCCTGATTACGGCCTCAATTATTCAATAGTTGATATTACCGAAGACAATGGTATGGGTGCCGTAATCCAGAAAAATGTAGGGCTGTTGGAAGATTGTTCTGAAAAAATTACAGCAGTAGTAAAAAATTGTTTTGAGCAATCTATTTGGGTAGTTACACTCGCTTCTCAAAATGGAGCAACCGGAGTTCTGAATACCTTTTACGCCTTTGAAGTAAATGCCACAGGTGTTCTTACCTCTCCTGTTAAAACAACCTTTTCCAACCTGCAAATTGAAGATCCCAGGGGGTATTTAAAATTTTCACCGGATGGAACCAAATTAGCCATTGCCAATTTCACCGATGGCCTTTATATCTATGATTTTGACGAAACTTCAGGGGGCATCTCAAATCAGCAATTCATTACTATCCCGGGAGTTAATAAGAATCCTTACGGGCTCGAATTTTCTCCGAATAGCACGCTGTTATATGTACATGCGACCAATGAAATAGGAGGTGCTGGTAATCATGCTTCGTCCTTACTTCAATTCGATATTACAAGTGCTGATATAGATACCTCTTTGGTAGAGCTCGATAACCGACCCATTTACAGGGGCGCTTTACAACAAGGGGAAAATGGAAAGATCTACCGGACAATTACAAAAAGTTATAACGAAGGAACCCCGTATTTAGGAGTGATCAATAATCCTAATGAAGCAGGTTTGGCATCTAATTATATGCATAACGCCGTAAACCTGAACGGAAAAAATGCGATGCAGGGTTTACCACCCTTTATACAATCATTTTTTGGGAGTACGGATCTGGTACGAAACACTAACGGAACAACAAGTAGTACGCAAACCTTGTGCAGCGGAGAACCCTTGGTGCTGGAGGCCGATAGTATTCCCGGGGCAACCTATTTTTGGGAAAAGGACGGAATACCTATTGTAACTGCAAATACCCACTTGTATACTTTAAATACGACGTCGGAGACAGACTCAGGAAAGTACAGTGTGGAGATCATCTCTTCGGACCCTATGGAATGCCCAATTATTGGTGAATCCCTGATCAACATATTACCCATCCCGGATCCCAATCTTGTATTAAGTCAGTGCGATATAGGCCCCGATGATCCTACAGATGGAATCACTTTGATAAACCTGGATGAGATAAATGACAATATTAATCTGAATTTCTTTTTCTACGAATCCCTGGCGGATAGAACTGCAGATATTCCGCTTACCAATAGCCAGAGTTATCAGAATACCCAGCCCTTTAGTCAAGTGCTGTATTACAAGGTTGTAAATTCACTAGGCTGCACCAATGTAGGTGAGCTAACTTTAGAAGTTACCCCCTCTGTGGTTGTCCCCAGTATTTTCAGTCCGGTTTATACTTGTGACAATTCTCCCTTGGATGGGTTGTTGGAAAGTCGTTTTAACCTTGAGGCTATCGCTGCTAATTATACCGATCCTTTGACCACGGTAAAACTCTATGCAAATATAGCAGACGCAGCATCTCAGATAAATGAACTTACAGAATTCTCTCTGAACACAACTTCCACTACCATATACGCACGTTTGTCAGAGGGAAATCTATGCCTTGGGATAGAAGCTATTGAACTAATTGTAAATCCTTCCCCTGTCCCGGCAATGGATGAGACCTATGTCCTTTGCACGGATAGCGGTGCCGTACTTCTGGAAGGACCCGAAGGATTTGATTCCTATCGTTGGTTTAAAAAGACAGGGGCCGGAATGATTGACCTCGGAAGCGGACAAGAGGTAAGCCTGACGGAATTGGGCTATTACGAATTGGAAACCAGTTATGTTTACAACATCAATGGTACAGATATTAGCTGTGGAAATAGCGTAAGCTTTCAACTTGTTCCTTCCACGAGAGCAGTGATCAATGAGATAGAAATTCGGGATTTTTCTGCGAACAATACCATAGAGATTTCTGTAAGTGGCGAAGGCAACTACGAATACTCCATGGACGGGATAAACTATCAGGGAAATTCTTATTTTTCTAACGTTTCCCCCGGTTTTGCACAAGTATTTGTAAGAGATACCAGGGGATGTGGGGTCACTCAGGAAGAGATAGCGGTAATGGGCTATCCTAAGTTTTTTACACCTAACGGCGATGGGATAAATGACTTTTGGCAATTAACCGGATTCAATGAACATTTTCAGTCGAATGCCTTTGTAGGTATCTATGACAGATATGGCACCTTTGTCACCCAGATTCCTACCCAGGATATAGGCTGGAACGGGAATGTAAACTCTAAAATAATGCCTGCAGACGACTACTGGTTCCGAGTAGAGTTAGAAAACGGACGAGAATTTCAAGGGCATTTTACCCTTAAAAGGTAACCTATGTACAAGGCGAAATCGACATATAAAAAGAAATCCGGGCAACATAGCCTTAGCTGGCTATTGGTCCTGGTCTTCTTTCTGACTCAGATTGGCCTTAGTCAGGAATGCCCTTCTCCGGTTTTGACAAGCCCTATGAATGGTGCTGTAGACGTTCCTGTGGATACAAGTATTTCATGGACCCCCGTAGCTGGAGTACCTTCTTACCTGATAGCAATTGGCACTTTTCCGGGAGGAGATGACCTGGTATCAGAACGTAATATTGGTAGTCTCCCTAACTATAAACCTCCAATGGGCTTACCAGAAAATAGCGATATTTTTATAACCATTACGCTGTTTTTTTTTCAGGGAGGTGTTGCGGAAATTACATGTGCTTCTGAAATGTTCCATACGGAAACTGTGGCGAATGTACCGCCTTGCACTAACCTGAACATTCCATTTGACGGACAGGTAAATGTAAATCCTGAGACTAATATCAGTTGGGATTATGCTACAGGTGCTACAGGATACCGCCTGTCCATAGGTACAACAATGGGAGGTACAGAACTCCTGGATAATGAAGATCAGGGGAATGTCCTAACCCATAATCCCATCCCTGAACTTCCTCCAAATACCACCATTTATGTGCGGGTTATTCCATACAATTCTATTGGCAATTCTGGTACGTGTTCTGAATTTCAATTTACCACAAGTGCGATAGCCCCTTTACCTGGATGTACCAGCTTGGTGTATCCAGCCAATGGAGATACCAATGTGCCTTTGACCCCTAGATTGGAATGGAATGCGGTGCCCGGTGCTATTGGATATAGGGTAACCATTGGAAATTCACCTTCATCTGGTGATGTTTTACTAAATACTCCTATTTATGCCACTTCCACTTTTATTTTAGAATTGGAGGCAAATAGATCTTTCTTTGTGACCATCGTACCATTTAATGACTCCGGAGATGCGATAGGATGTATTCAGGAATCATTTTCTACCCTTCTTGGATGCGGGCCATTTTTTGATCCTGCATCAGGTGACCTTATCACCTTAAATCCCGAAATTGATTTTCCGGAAACTGTTTCCTTGTGTGCAAATGAGTTCCCCCTTAACTACTCAGCAACTGATGTTGCGGAAGGTTTTCGGTGGTATAAAATTGATCCGCTAGGGAATGAAACCCTAATTTCGGATACAACAGATGTTGTCTTTAATGACCCTGGGCAATACCGGTACGTTGCCTATAATACGATTCTTCAGCCTGGAGGTTTTGTGGAATGTGAAAGTTCCCAGGTCTTCCAAGTTGTGACTTCCGAAATGGCGACTATCACATCGGTTGCTATCACCGAAGAGGCGAACGGCCTACGAATAGCTGTGCAAGCCGAAGGAATTGGAGATTACGAGTTCGCGATTGATAATAGCAACGGACCCTACCAGAACAGCAACACCTTTAATAATATACCTTATGGCACCCATACGCTGTATGTAAGGGACAAAAATGGATGTGGCATAGCAGAAGAGCAGATCGTTCAGGACCTTACCCTGGAGGGCTTTCCTAAATTTTTCTCTCCAAACGGGGACGGGATAAACGACTACTGGCAATACATTCCTCCGGAAATGAGCGGTGAACTCACCCTGGTTAGTATTGAGATCTATAACAGATATGGTCAATTATTGGTTCAGATAGATCCCAACTCACGAGGCTGGGATGGCTCCATAAACGGCGGAACACTACCTGCGGCGGATTATTGGTTTAGAGCCAGAGACAATACCAATAGTGAATTGATCGGTCATTTTTCATTGAAACGATAATGACCAAAAATCTACACGTTTAGCCAACATCAAACCAAGTGTCTTTCGTAATTTTACTTTATGAAGTTTAATGTAGTTTCCGATTTTAAACCAACAGGAGATCAACCTGAAGCCATTCAACAACTGGTTGATGGGTTGAACGATGGTGAACGTTATCAAACCTTATTGGGGGTAACTGGTTCCGGAAAGACCTTTACTGTAGCTAATGTGATTGAACGGGTACAAAAGCCAACTTTGGTGCTTGCCCATAACAAGACCTTGGCAGCTCAGTTGTATTCAGAATTTAAACAATTCTTTCCCGAAAATGCCGTAGAATACTTTGTCTCGTATTATGATTATTACCAGCCTGAAGCTTATATCCCAACCAGCGGACTCTACATTGAGAAGGATCTGTCTATTAACGAGGATATAGAAAAACTACGTTTAAGTGCCACCTCTTCCCTGCTTTCGGGAAGAAGGGACGTATTGGTGGTTGCTTCTGTTTCCTGTCTCTACGGTATTGGTAATCCCGTGGAATTCCAGAAGAATGTGATCACCATACGCAAGGACCAGGTAATTGCAAGGACCAAATTTTTGCATCAGTTGGTTCAAAGTCTGTATTCCAGGACCACTGCAGAATTTAAGAACGGGAATTTTAGAGTAAAAGGAGATGTGGTAGATATCTTCCCAAGCTACGCAGACAATGCCTTTAGGATTCACTTTTTTGGCGATGAAATTGAAGAAATAGAAGCTTTTGATCCTTTTAATAATACGCTGATAGAAGTATATGAAACCTTAAATATATATCCGGCCAATATGTTTGTAACGTCCCCGGATATTCTTCAGAATGCCATTCACCAAATTCAGCATGATCTGGTGAACCAGATATCATACTTTTCAGAAATTGGGAAACCCCTGGAAGCAAAAAGGCTGGAAGAACGCACCAATTTTGATCTGGAGATGATACGGGAATTGGGGTATTGTTCCGGTATAGAAAACTATTCGAGGTATCTCGATGGGCGGGAACCGGGAACCCGACCTTTCTGTCTTCTGGATTATTTTCCGGATGATTATTTAATGGTGGTAGATGAAAGTCATGTGACCATTCCTCAGGTGCACGCCATGTACGGCGGAGACAGATCGCGCAAAGAAAACTTAGTAGATTACGGCTTCCGACTTCCGGCGGCCATGGACAACCGTCCTTTGAAATTTGAGGAATTTGAAGCGCTGCAGAATCAGGCAATTTTTGTCAGTGCCACCCCGGCAGATTACGAACTGCAATTGAGCCAGGGTGTCTATGTGGAGCAGGTAATACGCCCCACAGGTTTGTTGGATCCCGTAATTGAAGTACGTCCCAGTAAAAATCAAATTGATGATCTGGTAGAAGAGATACAAGTACGAGTGGAAAAAGATGAACGGACATTGGTCACTACCCTTACGAAAAGAATGGCAGAAGAGCTAACCAAATATCTAACCAGAATCAATGTGCGATGCAGATATATCCACAGTGATGTAGATACCCTGGAACGGGTAGAGATCATGCAAGATCTGAGAAAAGGGATCTTTGATGTTCTTGTTGGCGTAAATTTATTAAGGGAAGGACTTGATTTACCGGAGGTATCCCTGGTGGCGATTTTGGACGCCGATAAGGAGGGTTTTTTGAGAAGCAATCGTTCCCTTACACAAACGGTTGGAAGGGCAGCACGCCACTTAAATGGAAAAGCGATTATGTATGCCGATAAGATCACAGCCAGCATGAAAAAGACCATTGATGAAACTACCTATAGAAGGGAAAAACAAGCCAGTTATAACAAAAAACACAATATTACCCCAACAGCTCTCAATAAAAGCCTGGACAGTGCATTGGCTAAAAACTCGGTGTCTACCTATCACTTTATAAAAGAAGAGCTGCGAGCTGCGGAACCTGATTTGGAGTACCTTACCAAGGATCAAAAGGAAAAAATGATCCGAAATAAACGCAAAGCCATGGAAAAAGCAGCCAAAGAACTCGATTTTATGTTGGCTGCCCAACTGAGGGATGAAATCAAAAGTCTACAAAATCAGGATTAGTAAAACACAGGACCATGAAAAAAACTATTCTCCTAGCTCTCATATGGTCCTTTTGCATAGGTGATGTCTATTGTCAAACCCTGACCGGTGCCGATATTAGAAAAGCTGCAAATGAGCGGTTAGATCAAGGTCTGAATGAGTTGATAAACTTTATAAAGATCCCCAATATAGGCAGTGATGAAGAACAGGTAACCAACAATATGAATTGGTGTTTAAACCGATTTAAGGAATTGAATTTTACAACCAAGGTCATAACTACAGAGGGTGCCCCTCTTTTGTTTGCGGAAAAAACAGTATCAAAAAATAGTAAGACCATTTTGTTTTACCTCCAGATAGACGGGCAACCTGTAGATGCTTCAGAATGGGATCAACCAGATCCCTTTAGTCCGGTCATAAAACAAAAAGCCGCAGACGGATCCTGGAAGGTCCTCGATTGGAAAACGGAGAAAACGATAGATCCGGAATGGCGTGTTTTTGGGAGATCTGCATCCGACTCTAAAGGTCCGGCAATAGCTTTTATTACTGCACTCGACATATTTAAACAGAGATCTTTAAAAGCAGATTTTAATATAAAAGTGATCATGGACTTTCAGGAGGAATTGGGATCTCCTACACTGGCAGCAGCCGTTGTTAAAAATCGTGAACTTCTGAATGCAGACATGGTCCTTATAATGGATGGAACCCGACATATCTCCAATTGGCCAACCCTAACCTATGGAGCCAGAGGAATTGCCACAGCAACTATTAAGATATTTGGGCCCAAGACCCCTTTGCACAGCGGACAGTACGGGAATTTTGCGCCCAACCCTGTATTTGAAGCATCCCGATTCATAGCCAGTTTAAAAGACGAAAAGGGAAGGGTTCAGATCAAAGGATTTTATGACGGAATAACCTTGACGGAGGCTGATAAAATAGCATTGAATTCCCTGCCTGAAAATGAAGACAGTTTAAAAATACGCCTTGGAATAGCAGAATGTGATCTGGTAGGGGGAAGTTATCAGGAGTCGCTTCAATACCCTTCACTAAATATCAGGGGTCTGCGTTCGGCCTGGGTAGGCAAGGAAGTCAGAACCATCATCCCTGATGAGGTAGAAATTGAGATAGACATGCGCTTGGTACCAGAGACTCCGGGTGAACGGATGGTTCAACTGCTAGAACAGCATTTAAAAATACAAGGGTATCATTTAGTAGATAGTATTCCTACAACACCGGAAAGGAGTTCTTATCCCAAATTGGCCTCGCTTACTTATCGTCTGGGATCACAGCCTTTTCGCACAGAAATGGATTCTGAGGCAGGGAATTTCCTGAACAAAGCAATGCAACCAATCTTTGGCAGCAAGGTGGTAAATATGAGGACTACCGGAGGATCGCAACCTATAGCGCCTTTTGTACGAACCCTAGATGTCTCTGCAGTTTCCATTCGGATCCCAAATCCGGATAATAATATCCATGCCCCTAACGAAAATCTCAGAATAGGGAATTTTCTGGAAGGGATTATGATGTGTTTGGCCATCCTTAATGAACCTATAAATAAATAGCGCCCCAATCTCTCGGGGCGCTATTCAACTAACCAAACAAACCAACCATTATGAAAACCCAAAATATGGGTGTTACATAATTTCTTTTAATCTTACTTTCCTATTTCAATCATGCGTTTAGGCTTAGGCAATGCCTCTTCTTTCTTAGGCAGGTTAAAGGAAAGGATCCCATCTTTGTACGATGCATTTATCTTCTCACTGTCTACAGTCTCCGGCAAGGTGAAAGACCTTTTAAAAGAAGTATACGAAAACTCCTTACGGGTATAATTCTCTTCAGTTTTCTCATCCTCTGTTTTAGTCTCCATAGAAATAGTTAAAACATCTTTGTCTACTTCTACCTTAAAATCATCTTTCTTTTTTCCGGGAATTGCTAATTCCAAATGATATCCCATATCATCCTCCTGGATGTTCACTGCCGGTAGTGTAGCGATAGAATTTTCACTGCCGCCTACCCAATCTGGTCTGAAAAATTCATTCATTAGTGAAGGAAATCTCATGTTGTTACGTGTTACTATACTCATGGCTTTTATATTTTAGTTGAACTTATTTTCAACGTATAGAGCAAAGGATATACCAACCGATAATTACTGCCCTTTTGTCATTTATAGTGAAGAGTGTACTGCCATTAAGACAGTAAAAGAGTTGCCTTCTCCTTAATTAAGAAAGGAAATTTACAAAATCCCAAAAGTGATTCTTTTTATTAGATACCCTATTGAAAATACACAAGCATGTGTACCATCTCCTCAGCATCGGGCACGTGCCCGCCTCCAAAGGTTTTTCCGTTAAGATGATATAATACGGGGATCACAAGGGCTACCTGATCTGTCAGGATACATGACCCATGCGTAAGTGTCGCATCAATTCTACCGTTCGCATCTGCTATCAACACATTTTCCGAACCATCTGACGCCCCTATTGGGGGATTATTCATATTTACAAAGTCATTCGCAAAATCTATATCCTCCCCGACTTTTCTAATTTTGTTCAGATACGCCAACCAAAAGGTATAAGTGCCATTAGGAATCATTCCTCCCAAAGTAATTTGAACCGTTGAAGAATTACCGTCACATGTAACCAGGAAGTTTCCCGTCGCCAATTTAAATTCGGATAAGATAACCTGATGTCCGTCCGGTGCTTTGATTTCATTTAACTGACCTAAGGGAGCGTCAAAAATATTCTTGGCAAATAGTGGTTCATTAGGATTAGTTGGTGTATTTCCGTCTTTATCGACAATTTCTTCAATCAATTGAACACTTCCAAAGTTCAGGTGAGCCATCAAAGATTGTGGTTGAACCACGAAATTTACTGTAGAGGCCTGGTTTGCCTGCACATTTACCGTGGAGGTAGTATTCCCAATTAATTCTGTTGAAAGAGGTAATTGTATGTCAATGCTATGACTACCAATATCTTTTGAAGTCATTCTGTATTCCCCTAATTCATTTGTACCTCTAGAAGTTGTTTCTGTTCCTTTTTTAATTGTAATAAGTGTATTTGGATAAGGATTCCCATCTCCGTCTTTTACACTACCCATCACCTCCCCTGTCAGTTTTGGTTCCTGATCTGATCCATTATCACTATTACTGCATGCAAAAAGGAACAGTGAAAATAGCATAGCCATATTAAATACTGAAATTTGGGCGATCAACTTATTAGTTTTGCCCACAATTTGAAAAAAACTACATTCTGTTTTCATGACATCTGGTTTTAGCGTTAACTTCTATATTTCGGGAAACTTGTTTAATTTGATCATATTTAGAAAAGTGTTTGAACAGCTCCTTCAGAGCAATGGTTCTTGAATTTTCCGAATAACATACAAAGGATACTAATATTGATGGAATCTACATTCGTCTTAGGAAGTACCAATTGAAACCTATCGCCCTCCGATTGCGAGTGCAATATGGAAATAAAAGGCAATCGACATAGGAGAGCTAATCGTTTCATCTCCAAATAATTGATCATTAAAGATAGCTTATTATTGTATTCATATTAGAAAATTTTTATACAAATAGACAGGCTATCCTAACCATTATTTATGTGCATATTTAGGGCATCGAAATAGATGTTCTGTAAGAATCGACTTTTCTCTGGCTTGAGAATTATGCCATGAATCCAAATTAATGATCTAGTTTTCTAATAGTTTCTACTTTTGTAATACCTTGCTCAAAAGATTTAAAATGACAAATAATGACATCTTAAAAAAGCTGAGGGTAGCTTTAAAATTAAGAGATGATGAGATTGTGGATATTTTGGCCCTGGTAGATTTTCGGATTTCGAAAAGTGAGATTGGTTCATTTTGCCGCAAAGAGGATCATCCAAAATACATGGAATGTGGTGATCAGGTACTTCGAAATTTTTTGAATGGCCTGGTGTTGCATTTAAGAGGACCTAAAGATGCTCCTAAAGACCCAAAAGAGGTATTAAATTCTCCTAAAAAGACTATAAAAAAGGCACCTTCTAAACCCAGAAAAAGCAAATATTCACATTTGGGATCCGTACCTTATAAAAATAAGAAAGGTCCCAAGAAACCTTAGGACCTTTCCTGATAACCTCAGTGTTTATCCTCTAATACGGACAGGAACGGTATACATTTTTCCTTCTTCACCGGAAGCTAATTCAACGGCTTGATAATTCAAGCGACTTTTTACAAAACGCTCCAGATCTTCATCTTCAGTATCTACTGAAATAACTACAATTTGCTTCTTACTATTCAAAGTAAACAAAACCTCAGCAGTGAGATCGTGATCACTTAAAACAAAAGAATTCTTATCCAAGAGTTGACTTATCTGGTTTGCCAGATCTTTTTTTGGATCGATAGTTTTGGAATCATTTGCAAAAAGGTTGCCGGCTGTAAGAAGTAAAGCCGCTGCGAGTACTACAGGCAATTTTCTCATGACTTGTTTGTTTTTTGATTAATAATTAGATTGATGATGTATTATAAAAGACGACGCCTCAATGGGAATGTTACTGGTTTTTAAAGTTTTAACAGAATTTTAAATGTTGACAAACAAAAAAGGCGATGTTAAAGAAAACATCGCCTTTTTTATATAAATCGTTTTTTGTTTAGGCTAAAACCGCCTTCACCTTATCTGCAGCCTCCTGGAATTGTATTGCAGATTGCACTGCCAAACCGGAAGAATCAATGATCTCCTTGGCTAAGTCTGCATTCGTTCCCTGTAGTCTGACAATTATAGGAACCTTAATGGCATCTCCCATGTTCTTATAAGCATCTACTATCCCTTGCGCAACACGGTCGCATCTGACGATCCCTCCAAAGATATTTATCAGAATAGCCTTCACATGCGGATCTTTTAGAATGATCCTAAAGGCTTCTTCCACTCTTTTGGCATCAGCTGTACCACCCACGTCAAGGAAGTTGGCAGGTTCTCCCCCGGCCATTTTAATAAGGTCCATCGTCGCCATGGCTAATCCGGCACCATTTACCATACATCCTACGTTTCCATCCAGGTCAACATAATTAAGTCCAACCGCACGGGCTTCAACTTCAATAGGGTTCTCTTCCCGAAGATCCCTCATTTCTGCATATTGCTTTCTTCTGTATAAGGCATTGTCATCTATAGATACCTTGGCATCTACAGCCATGATCTTATCATCAGAGGTCTTTAAAACCGGAT
>CBDUON010000025.1:0-21914 GCA_965368835.1 uncultured Eudoraea sp.
GATGAACTGGTGCTTTTTCTGGAAAGCAACCCGTATTACCATGTAGAGTCTAATGGAAGCGCCTTGCTGATCCTTAAAAAAGAACGCTTGCTCAGTGTTAAAGAAATTAAAGGAATGATCTACTTTGGAAAACAGCTTCAAAAATTACTTCAAACAGGACAAAATGCTCAATGAATTGTTAAAATACAGAGGTAAAAAGAGTTATAGCCCAGTCTTTTCTTAATTTTGCGCGCTGTTTATCCTCTACATGAAGTTATATCCAATAGAATCCGGGAATTTTAAATTAGACGGTGGTGCTATGTTTGGGGTGGTGCCAAAATCCTTATGGAACAGGACCAACCCTGCAGATGCCAACAATATGATAGATATCGCAGCAAGATGTCTCCTTATTGAAGATGGCGCCCGACTCATCCTTATAGATACGGGGATGGGGAACAAACAGTCCGACAAATTTTTTAGCTATTACTACCGCTGGGGAAACCATGGCCTGGATGCTTCGCTTAAAAAAGCAGGGTTTCACAGGGATGATATTACGGATGTGTTTATGACACACCTGCATTTTGATCATTGTGGAGGAAGTGTACAGTGGAATGACACCCATACAGGATATGAACCTGCATTTAAGAATGCCGTATTTTGGACCAATAAACCGCATTGGAACTGGGCCATCAATCCCAACAAAAGGGAAGTTGCATCTTTCCTTAAAGAGAACCTCTTGCCCATGGAAGAAAGTGGTCAATTAAAGTTTATAGACCGGCCTGTATTTCCATTTATGAAAAGTACTGAGCTGGGATTCGATATCTTATTTGTAGACGGACACACAGACAAACAAATGATCCCTCATATTCAATACAAGGGAAAAACCCTGGTCTTTATGGCAGATCTGCTACCTACCGTTGGTCATATTCCCCTACCCTATGTAATGGGCTACGATACCAGGCCGCTACTAACGCTTTCAGAAAAGGAGATCTTTCTGAAAGATGCCGCCGATAACAACTATTATTTGATCCTGGAGCACGATGCTCATAATGAGATCTGCACTCTTCAACATACAGAGAAGGGGGTCCGTCTCCACAAAACACACACCTTTGATGAGCTCTTTTCGTAAGCTATTTTTCTTCGTGATAGCGGTAAACTTCCTTGGTTTTTCGCCCTTGTATGCGTTTCAAAGCACCGACCTTACAGCGGAACACAGCTTTACGGAAGGGATAGAAGGGCCCGCAGTTAACAAAGTCGGAGACGTATTTGCCGTGAATTTCAAGGAACAGGGTACCATAGGAAAGGTAGATCAAAAAGGGAATGGCGAAGTGTTTATTAGGCTACCTGAAGGGAGTATAGGAAATGGCATACGCTTTGATAAAGAACAGCATATGTTTATTGCTGATTATGCGGGTCATAAGGTGTATAGACTAAAAAATGGTTCCGGGACCCTGGAGGTTTGGGCTGAAAATTCAACAATGAATCAGCCCAATGACCTGGCCATAAGCGATGCGGGTTTTATCTATCTGAGCGATCCAAATTGGACAGAAAGCAGTGGAAATATTTGGATGGTAACACCTACCGGGGAAATGCACTTGTTAGAATCTGATATGGGTACCACCAATGGGATAGAGGTAAGTCCAAATGGAAAGTTATTGTATGTAAATGAATCTGTTCAAAGAAAGGTATGGAAATACGATATTCTAAAAGATGGTACCATTTCCAACAAAAGGCTTTTCTACTCTTTTGAGGATTTCGGTATGGATGGAATGCGATGTGATAAAAGGGGAAACCTCTACATTACACGGTATGACAAAGGCACAGTGGTGATGATCTCACCCAGAGGGAAACTGCGCAAAGAGATCTTTTTACAAGGAAAAAAACCTTCCAATATTACATTTGGAGGAAAGGACGGCAGAGATGGATATGTCACCATGGCCGATAGGGGTTGTATTGAAGTTATCCGGATACCCCATCCGGGAAGTTATTACAATAAAGTTCATAAATAAAGAAGTAATATGATGATAAGAGTGCGCGTAATTGCCGGACTGTTAAGTGCCGGTTTATTGGTTATAGGATGTGGAAGCACAAATATTGTATCCACACCAATTGAGAATATAGATGTAATTTCATTAAAGGTATCGCCCTTAACAGAGGCACAGAAAAAGCATTGGGGACATGCCGATCTGCTTACAGACACTATTCCCGGAATGAGTGTTGACAAGGCTTATGAAGAGATCATTGGGAAGAAAAAAGGTGAGAGAGTGATCGTTGCCGTTTTAGATGCCGGTCTCGATCTTACCCATGAGGATCTGGATGATGTACTCTGGATAAATAAAGATGAAAAAGCAGGCAACGGTATTGATGATGACAACAATGGCTATATAGATGATGTACACGGATATAATTTCCTGGGCGAATCTTATAATGAGCAACAGGAATTTGCCAGGATCTTACGATTAAAACTGGGAGATGAAGCCCTGCGTGCCAAGGCACAAAAAAAATTGAATAAGGAAGTAAAAGACGCGACAGAAAAAAAGCAGATCATTCAAAATAACAAGCGGCAAACAAAGGAGATTCTCGATATTGTAAAAGAATCTCATCTGGCCATCACTAAAAAATTGGGCAAGGAGACTTACACCAAAGAAGAAGTGGCTGCAATTTCTACTACAGATCCTGGGCTGCTACGCAGTATGAATGTTATTCAGCAGATGTTAAATTACGGAGACAGTATTCCGGAGGTCATTGCTCTTATTGAGGCAGATATTGCGCACTTTGAAGAAGGGTTGGCACATTATTCTGAAAAACTAGACTACCATCTAAACCTTAGTTTTAATGGCAGGAAAGTAGTGGGCGATGATCCCTATGACTTTTCCGACACAGAGTACGGGAATGGAAATCCTATGTACCGAACTAAAGATGAAAGTCATGGCACCCATGTAGCCGGTATTATTGCCGCTGAGAGAAACAATGGTCTTGGTATAAATGGAGTGGCTAACAATGTCGCTATTATGAGCATACGGGCAGTACCCAATGGGGATGAATACGATAAAGATATAGCCCGGGGAATACGTTATGCTGTTGATAATGGCGCGAAGATCATCAATTGCAGTTTTGGTAAATCTTTTTCGCCCAATTCGGAATGGGTGTATGAGGCAATTAAATATGCTGCTGACAATGATGTGCTCATTGTACATGCGGCAGGTAATGAAGGAGAAGACCTGGATAGTGCTCAAAATCCTAATTTTCCTAATGATCATAAATATAGCGGGTCAGAATATGCAGACAACGTAATTACAGTAGGAGCTATTGACGATTCTTACGGTTCAGAAATGGTGTCCTCTTTTTCTAATTACGGAGCCAGTAATGTGGATGTGTTTGCTCCCGGAGGTAATATCTATTCCTCCATGCCAGCGAGTAAATACGAGTTTCAGGGAGGTACTTCCATGGCGGCACCAGCCGTTAGCGGAGTAGCTGCCCTCATCCGGTCTTATTACCCCAATTTAAGTGCCTCTGAAGTAAAAAAGATCCTGATGGATTCCGGACTAAGCACTAAAATGAAGATGGTGGTAGCAGGAGATCCGTCCAGAGCCAAACCCTTCGATCAGCTTTCGCGATCGGGAAAAATGGTGAATGCCTATAACGCCCTTATCATGGCCAATAACATAGCTAATAACAAAAGTAAATTACCATAATATGAACAGGAACATGAAATTTTTGCCAGTATTTATCTTTCTGGTATTGTCGGGGATATTTGGATATTCCCAGGGAAATACCGCCTATTGGCAGCAGGAAGTAGATTATACCATGAATGTGGATATGGATGTTAAAACCTACAGGTATACGGGGGATCAGATCCTTGTGTACACCAACAATTCTCCTGAAGCCTTAAACCGGGTTTATTATCATATGTATTTTAATGCCTTTCAGCCCGGTAGTGAAATGGATATTCGCTTACAAAATATAGATGATCCTGATAAAAGAATGTTCGTAGACGGGAAAAGCAGAATTGCTGATCTAAGTGCCACCGAAATGGGCTATCTAAGAGCATCTTCCCTAAAACAAGACGGGAAAGATGTTACCTATACTCTGGAGGGAACTGTGTTGGTGGTTAACCTGGATCACCCTATTGAGCCGGGTGCTTCCTCTACCTTTACCATGTCCTTTGAAGGGCAGGTACCGCTGCAGATAAGACGATCTGGCAGGGATAATAAAGAAGGCGTTGCGCTTTCTATGAGCCAGTGGTATCCCAAAATGGCTGAATATGATTTTGAAGGCTGGCATGCAGATCCGTATATCGCCAGAGAGTTTCATGGCGTATGGGGAAATTTTGACGTCTCTATTACCTTGGATAAGACTTATACCATTGGAGGTACAGGCTATTTGCAAAATCCGAATGAAATTGGCCATGGATATGAAACCCCGGGAACCAAGGTAAAGAAGGTGAAAGGCAAAACCCTTACATGGCATTTTAAGGCTCCTATGGTACACGACTTTATGTGGGCAGCAGATCCTGATTATATTCATGACATTCTCCCTATGGAGAATGGACCTACGCTACATTTTTATTATAAGAACAAACCGGAGATCCTTGAGAATTGGAAGAATTTACAGCCAAAGACTGCGGAGGCAATGAGGTTCTTTAGTGAGAATATTGGCCCCTACCCTTATAAACAATACTCAGTAGTTCAGGGGGGCGATGGCGGCATGGAATACGCTATGAGTACCCTAATTACGGGTGAGCGAAAATTTGAAAGCCTTGTTGGTGTTATGGTCCATGAATTGGCCCATTCCTGGTTTCAGCATATTTTGGCAACCAATGAAGCCAAACACGAATGGATGGATGAAGGTTTTACCTCTTTTATCTCCAGTCTATGTATGAATACCGTGATGAACCAGCAGAAGCCAAATCCTTTCGAAGGTTCTTATAATGGCTATTACTCCCTCGTACTTTCTGGCAAGGAGCAGCCTCAAACAACCCATGCAGACCGATATGAATACAATTCTGCCTATGGTAGTTCTGCCTACAGTAAGGGGGCGGTATTCCTCGCCCAGCTTGGGTATGTCATAGGACAAGATAAATTAATGGAAACGCTGCAGAAATATTACCAGGATTTCAAGTTTAAACACCCTACCCCTAACGATATTAAACGCACAGCGGAAAAAGTGTCGGGGATAGAATTAGACTGGTATCTCACAGACTGGACACAAACCACAAATACCATTGATTATGGGATCAAAGAAGTGACGGAGAATGAAGGTGGTACAGAAATAGAATTGGAACGTATTGGCTTAATGCCAATGCCCCTGGATATTTTAGTGGTCTACGATGATGGAACTCAGGAAACCTTCTATGCGCCCTTGCAAATAATGCGGGGAGAAAAGGAAAATCCATATGGAGCAATAACCCGAACTGTATTACCAGACTGGGCATGGGCATATCCCACCTATACTTTTAGAATTGAGCAACCAATGGCTACTATAAAGGCCATTGTTTTGGATCCTTCTCAACTAATGGCCGATGTGCAGATTGAGAATAACATCTGGTTGCCAAATCAAAATTAGGAAGCGATAATCTGACTTGTTTAAAACCAGGGACTGTCCTTATAAAGTTCGTTCCTGGCTATTTTTTCCCGGTTGTTGATCAAAAAGTGGTCCTTGTCTAGTTCTCTGCTGCGGAATCCCAATAAGTGGAAGATAGACTTGCTGTAAAAACGTGCTACTTTGAGGTTCACCAGCAGTCGTGTTTTTGAGGAATCGCTCCAGGAGACCCCGGGCAGGATGGTCAATAGATAGTCGGCTTTAACTTTTCGCAGTACAGCAGACATCCCTAAAATCCATTTTGGTATCCGTTTAATCATAAAAAACCCTTCGCCCCCCTGAGGTTGATAAAGCGGCATAAACAGAATCCCTTTCTTTTCCGCATATATCTTCTTTTCATTGTGGTTTGCCAGTAAGGTACCTTTGGGTACCGGTTCAAAACTATGAAATGCAGGGGCCATTTTAAAAGTATCTTCTGGTGCTATGGCATATCGTTCTGTGATCTCGTAGAAATTCTTATTGTTAGCTGCGGAGGTGACTAGCTCCGCATAATACGTATCAAAAGATCTCACTTCCTCTTTTTGTATTGCTCCGGAATAGACCAGGGCAAGCCAAAAAAAAGCAATACTGTTTATCCTGGCCGTTTCGCTTGAATGTTGTCCGGATTCGAAGCCCAGGGAAACATATCCCAAGGTGTTGATATAACTAAGTAAGGGACCATCCAGATATTCCTCTAACCCAAGAATTATGGGGACGGGAAACTGGCGGGCAAACTTCCTGTTGATCATGGCATCATTGATAGTGATAAATGGAAGCGTTTTACTGGAAGTGGTATGAAAGTCAATAAAATAGAAAGGGTGGTGATATGTATCAAAAAGATTGTTTATCAGTGCAAGTAATTCATGCAGTTCCTTTTCTTCAAATGTTCTGTCTGCTTCCTTAGCCTTTTCAATGCGCTCAATCTCTTCTTTGAGCCACATGCGGTTTAAGTCTTTTTGCACAAAACGTTGTTTCTGTAAAATAGCAGGCATATTTCCTAATATCCCATACACACTTCCCTTTACAGCTACTGATTTTTTATTCAGAGTTTTAAATACGTGTTCAAGGGCCTGAACACCGGAGGGTTCATTTCCGTGTATTCCTCCAAAAAATACCAAAATAGGGCCCGGTTCGGCACCTTGGAAATGACCAATGATCCTGTTTTGAACTTTGCTGGGGGCTACTAAAAGATCTTTCATCACTTAAAGATCATTGTTGGTAATTATACCTACCAATTTTTTTTCTTTGACTACCGGGAGGCAGCGTATTTTATTTTCTTTCATTATTCTTTTGGCTTCATCGAGCAACATATCCTGGTCTGCTGTGATAAGCTCCGTTTTCATAATTTCCCGAATATTTTGCAGTTTAAGATCGGGATTGTCAATGTAGTGTTCCACATCTACCCAACTGAGCAAGCCAACGAGATTGAGATCATCATCTAAAATAGGGGTGTGATGAATATTTTTCCAACGCATCATTTTAAGTACCAAAGCGGCACTGTCTATGTCTTGCGCAGTAATCGTTCTGCAATTCATCCTATCCCCTACGGTTACATGCTTCTTTGGAATTTTATACTCATCGCCACGTGATAACTGCCAGGCATCTATTGTATATTTTTTCTCTTGTCTTTCATACATGGTGGCTACCATAATTTTTAATGCCTCGGGAGCTTTGTAGGTCTTTAGAAGTTTTCTGTATGATTTGATCATCCAGCGCGACCCTGTATGAGAGCGAATTCTTTTTTCAATTATAGAGAGGTAGCGCTCAGCATCCATGGGTTCTATGTTCATACTGTACAAACCTCTGAATGCCATTGGCAAGAAATGATCTAACAACAATTCCTGACTGCTTATAAGTTTTCCATCCCATTGAAATTGGGCACCCATGCCATATCTGGCAGCATTGAAAAAATTACCTTTTACATCCTTAAAATCCATTGTTTCATGGAGATTGTCAAATGCCTTGGGTCTGCCAAGCATAAGACCTACCCAGAACATCATATTTGCGATCTCATCTTCTGTTGTTGGCCCAGATGGCATATACCTGTTCTCTATGCGAACATGGGGTTGATTGTCAGTAATTCCATAACAAAGTCGGTTCCATCGGTAGGTAGTACCGTTATGAAGCGATAATGCTTTTAATTTTGGGATCTTTCCTTCTTTAAGTTGGGATAGGCTATCCGTATCAAAAGATGTAGTGACCAGGCTTCTGAAATTGATGATAGCGTCTTTATAGAAATCGGCTATTGTGCCGCTTACCCAGTTGTCCCCAAAACTTACCCGGGATTCTTTTTCATTCAATATGAATGTACTGCTGCGAGTGTCAACACTTTGAGTAAATAATGCTATCCTGGTTTCTTCCCAAAGTTCTTTCCCCAATAATAAAGGGGAGTTAGTGCAAATAGAAAGAACAGGGCCTGCAATTGCCTGAGCCCAGTTATACGTATTTGCAAAATTATCCGGATCTATCTGTAAATGTGCCTGAAAACTGGTGTTACAGCCCTCGTAGAGAATAGTATCATGATGCAGGTTTACTTCATCTACCCCTTTGATATGTAACTCAATATCATCTTTTCGGATGGCTTTGATAGCCTCATTAAGCACTTTATACCTCTCAGCCGGCGTCATATAGCTGTAATCCAAGTACTTGTGGCTAATAGTTGGTAAGATTCCCGTAAGAATCACTTTTGCCTCGTGTTTTTCAGCAGCCGTCTTGGCCTTTGACAGTAAATTGTTTAACTCCTTATGTAGTTCTGAAAAGCAACGGTCGCGCAGTTTTAAAGGATCCAGGTTTAATTCTAAATTATACTTGTTGAGCTCTGAGGTAAAGTGATCATCATTGATCTCTTTGAGTATCTCAACCCCAAGGCCTGACGGGTCCCAAAATTCGTTCACAAGACAAAACTCCTGTTCCGCTCCTATATGAATAGGGGTCTTTTGAAACAGCCCCTTTTCCAGCATCAAATCAAGAGCTTCAATGTCTTTTAATAACTGATCTATATAGATTGTTTTTTCGTCTGCGTTGCTAATCTTTCGTACTATTTTTTCTCCCATGGTGTTTGGTATATCCTTTACGAGATTATGAGCCACAAGATACTCTCTTGTGTTCCCCTAAAATATGATAATTATCATTACTTCCCGTGAAGCTAATTCTTGTTACTTTTATAGCCTTATGAGCTTTAGGTTCCCCAAAGAAGAAAAATTAAAAAGCGAAAAGCAAATACAGGCGATCTTTGAAAAAGGTTCGTCCATTACCGCTTTCCCTTTAAAAATGGTCTATTTGGAATCTTCTAATGCGAGTGCCAAAATTCAGGTGGCCGTAACCGTTTCTAAAAAGAAATTTAAGAACGCGGTGCACAGAAATAGAATAAAACGACTTTTACGAGAAAGCTACAGACTTCACAAGCACCTTATTTTTAACAAAATTGAAGGAAGTTATGCCTGTATGTTTTTATACCTTGGGAAGGAAATGCCTTCTTATAGTGAGATTGAAGGATCTATGATCAAAATATTAGAAAAATTCCTAAAACGAGTGAATGATGAAGAAGTTGATACATAAAAGGGTGCTATTCCTTGCCCTGGCAATTGTTGTGTTTGTCTCTGCCAGTGGTTTTAAGACAGATTTCTTTGAAATAGCCAAACAGATAGAGATTTTCACAACTCTTTTCAAAGAGTTGAATATGAATTATGTGGATGAGACAAATCCGGCTGAATTGATGGATACTGCCATTAAGAATATGTTGGATGATCTTGATCCCTATACAAAGTTTTTAAATGAACAGGATGTTGAATCATATCGTATCAACAACACCGGGGAGTATTCAGGAATTGGCGCCCTGGTAAGGTCGTATGAAGACAGATTAGTGATCATTGAACCTTATAAAAACTACCCTGCTGATAAGGCCGGACTCAAAGCGGGAGACGTACTTGTCTCTATTGGAGATATTGCGATTAAAGATTTTAAGGACGATGCCAGTGAACTCTTAAAGGGCGCAAATAATACCGTGGTGAATGTCACCTATGAACGACAGGGCAAAACATACGAGGCACAGATTGAAAGGGAGGCCATTGAAGTAGATGCTGTGCCATATTATAAGATGATAGATGAGGAAACGGGCTATATTGTCCTTTCCAGATTTAATAAAAAAGCCTCTTCCCAAACAAAGGATGCCATGCTCGAACTTAAAGCTCAGGGGGCTCAAAAACTAATACTGGATCTGCGTGGCAATCCCGGTGGCCTACTTTCAGAGGCGATCAACGTCACCAATCTATTTATCCCAAAAGGAACTTTGGTGGTCACCACAAAATCTAAAGTAAAAAAATTCAATCAGGAATATAAAACGCGGAACAAGGCCCTAGATGAAGAAATTCCATTGGTTGTTTTGGTAGACGGTGGAAGCGCCTCTGCCAGTGAAATTGTTTCCGGGAGTTTACAAGATCTGGACAGGGCAGTAATTGTCGGTGCCCGTAGTTTTGGTAAAGGATTGGTGCAACGTCCGCTAAAACTAACCTATGGTACCCAATTAAAAGTAACTATATCCAGGTATTACACGCCGTCTGGCAGGTGTATTCAGTCGCTCGACTACTGGAACCGGGATGAGGCCGGGAATGCTGTGCGTACTACTGAGTTTAATGATTTTACTACCAGGAATGGGCGCAAGGTACAGGATGGTGGAGGTGTTATGCCAGATGTAGAGATAAAGTCGCTGAAAAGCAACGACTTGGTTTCCGCCTTGCTCAACAATAGTGTCATCTTCGATTTTGCGACCAACTATCACTATTCACACCAGGTGCCTGCAATAGATCAGTTTTCTTTTACACAAACCGACTTTGATGCATTTAAAAACTTCGTCTCTAAAAGTGAATTTAATTTTGAGACCAAAACCGAGAAGGTGCTAAAAGAAGCGCTTTTAAGCAAAGGGAATGAGCTATTGGGTCCTGAGGTAATTGAGGAGTCTAAAAAGCTGCTGAGTACCATCAGTAAAAGTAAAAGTCAGGCGCTAGATACTTTTAAGGGTGAAATACAAAAACAACTGGAGGACGAGATCATTAAACGATATTTTTACAGGGATGGACTTTATGATTACTACTTAATAAGCGATTCTGCCATTGTAACGGCTAATACCCTATTAAAGGACCGTTCGAAATATGATGCCCTTTTAAAATAATACCTTTTCACCGGCGCTGTCAATATACACTTTGGGCATGCATTTTTTGCTTTTACCCTATAGTTCTGGCATGCATTTTTTAGAGCAATGCAGTTGATTTATACCCCTATTATCATACATTTGCGGCTTTAAAAATAAAATCAATATGACCAGTAAATACAATAAATGGCATCATCCTTATACTCCTGATGCAAAATACAGTAAGAGAATTGCTTATTTCAGCATGGAATTTGGTATCCACCAGGCCCTTAAAATATACTCCGGAGGATTAGGATTCCTTGCCGGATCCCATATGCGCTCAGCTTTTGAGTATAAGCAAAATATGATAGGGATAGGGATGTTATGGAAATATGGGTATTACGATCAGGCAAGAAACAAGGATCAAACCCTGCAAACCCAATTCATTGAAAAGCAATACAGTTTCCTCGAGGATTCTGGTCATGAAATTGACGTGCAGCTCTTTGATAATGCCCACGTAAAGGTTAGGGCCATGGTCCTGAAACCTGAAATTTTTGGTACCGTACCAATGTATTTTCTTACTACCGATGTGGATGGAAACGACGATTTGTCCAGATCCATTACCAACAACCTATATGATGCTACAGAATTAACACGTATTTGCCAAAGTATCGTTTTGGGAATTGGAGGGGCGAAGTTGGTAGAGGCCTTAGGAGGTGCAGATATTTACCACCTTAACGAAGGACATGCGCTTCCTGCTTTCTATCATTTGAGAAACAAAGGACTTACAAAGGATAATATGGTTTTTACTACCCATACTCCTGAAAAAGCCGGGAATGTAGAACGCAATGCCGTTGCGCTGAATGATAGCGGATTCTTTGGACGGAGGTTATCTAATGAAGAGCTTCAGAAAGAAACCGGCAATAGAGATACATTGAACTATACCGTTGCGGCACTTAGGATGGCTAAAAAAACGAATGCGGTATCTAAACTTCACGCCAAGGTGGCGCGAGATATGTGGAAGGATCATGAAGGGGGATCAGCTATCTATCCTATCACAAATGCACAAAATCAAAAATTCTGGCAAGACGAGCGTATTAAAAAATCCTGGCTGTCTAAAAATAGTAGTACCTATAAAAAAAGGAAGAAAGTCCTTAAAATGGAACTCTTTGATGAGGTCCTCAACCAAACGGGGAAAATATTTGATCCCAACATCCTGACAGTAGTCTGGGCCCGCAGATTTGCCGAATACAAAAGGGCGGATCTGTTGTTAAGAGACATGGAGCGACTTGAAAAATTGTTACACAATACAAAGCGTCCTATACAGATCATATGGGCAGGGAAGCCATATCCCTTAGATTTTAATGCAATTGGTGTCTTTAATAAATTAGTGCATTTTACCAAATTCCGACCTAATGTCGCTGTTTTAACGGGTTATGAAATGACGCTTTCCAAGATGCTAAAAACAGGTTCTGATGTCTGGTTAAACACTCCGAGAATAACAAGAGAGGCTTCCGGAACAAGTGGTATGACAGCGGCTATGAATGGTTCAGTAAACCTTTCGATTAATGATGGATGGATACCCGAGTTTGCTAAAGACGGCAAAAATTGTTTTGTGCTCCCGGAGGCAGATTATAAGTCTCCTGTTTGGGAACAGGATGAATTTGACAGCAAAAATCTTTATGAAGTACTAGAAAACAAGGTGTTACCAACCTACTACGATGATCCTAAACAATGGCAGGAAATAGTTTTTAATGGAATAGATGGGGTAATACCCGCATTCACCAGCCAGCGAATGACCAAAGAATACTACGATACTTTGTACAAATAATAGCTCAGCATACGGAAGATGATTGCAGCCCCTTAGAATTCCCGTTTATGGGTTAACTTTAGGGCTACAAATCATCTACATATGTATTATGGCCGGGCTATAAAAAGTGTGTTGCATTATTTCCTGTTTGCATTGCTGTTATTTTCATGCAAGGAGGTTCCTGATACACCACCTGATGTTTCTGAAAATAAGCAGGAAACGCCATTAGAGTCAGTTGTGAAAGTCGTTATTCTGGGAACTGTTCAGGATGCAGGATCTCCACAAATAGCCTGCGAAAAGGACTGCTGTAAAGACCTCCACAATGATCCTGACCCTACGAGAAATGTAGTGGCTCTTGGATTGGTAGATAGCGAGTATAACAAGAGTTATCTTATTGAGGCAACACCCAATATTAGTGTGCAGCTTAACGCCTTAAATAAGCTTGCCTCTTTTCCTTCCAATCGACTTCCGGATGGTGTTTTCCTGACACATGCCCATATTGGGCACTATACGGGTCTAATGTATTTTGGGAAGGAATCACTTAATTCAACAAAATTACCGGTATTTGCCATGCCGAAAATGAGCTCTTTCCTTACTCAAAACGGACCCTGGGGACAATTGGTTTCCAACGAAAACATTGTGTTGAAGGCATTGGAGGCAAATAAGAGAACAGAATTGACACCCTCTCTATCTGTAACCCCTTTCCTGGTGCCGCACAGGGATGAGTATTCAGAAACTGTAGGGTTTCTAATAGAGGGGCCTGTTAAAAAGGCGCTTTTTATTCCGGATATCGATAAATGGGCGCGATGGGAGAAGAATATTGTACAAGTCATCTCAGAAGTTGATTATGCCTTTATAGATGCCACCTTCTACGATGAAAAGGAAATTAACAATCGGGATATTTCTGAAATTCCACACCCCTTTGTAATTGAAAGCATGGCGCTCTTCAATGACCTTAGCTCAGAACAAAAAGGGAAGATATACTTTACTCATTTTAACCATACCAACCCTCTTCTGGTTCCTGAAAGTGAAGAATACAAGGAAGTAGTTTCAAGAGGGTTTCATATAGCTACATTCCTTCAGGAATTTGGATTGTAAAAGTAGTCGTCGTCTCTCTTAAGACTCCTGGTGCATTTTCTTTATCTTTAAGATGATAACTATTTACTACTTAGTATGACAGCAAAAAATTCAGTTTCTATCCTTGTTGTTGGTTGTGGCCATATGGGAACAAGTCACGCCAAGGCATATCAACAATTATCCGAATTTAAAATCGTCGGTTTGGTTAGCAGATCTCCTAAAAGCAGGGATGAATTATCCTCATTACTGGGAGGGCTTCCAACTTTCGAAGATTATGGATCAGCCTTAAAAGAGACCCGGCCAGATGCGGTTTCTATCAATACCTATCCCGATACGCATTATGAGTATGTAAAAATGGCGTTGGAGGCCGGGGCCCATGTATTTGTAGAAAAACCCCTGGCCCTCACGGTGGAAGATGCAGAGGAATTAGTGGCTTTGGCCAACAAATTCAAAAAGAAGCTGGTGGTGGGGTATATACTTAGGGTGCATCCTGCCTGGACTAAGTTTATAAATATTGCACACACCCTTGGTAAGCCTTTGGTTATGCGTATGAACCTAAATCAGCAGAGTTCCGGGCCACAATGGTATACACATCAACAATTAATGAAGTCTATGTCTCCCATTGTTGACTGCGGGGTGCATTATGTGGATGTGATGTGTTTAATGACCAGATCTCAACCTATCAGTGTTTCCGCTATTGGCGCCCGATTAAGCAATGAGATCGATGAAAAAATGTATAATTATGGTCATTTGCAGGTGCGATTTAAAGATGGTTCTGTTGGATGGTATGAGGCGGGATGGGGTCCTATGATGAGTGAAACAGCCTTCTTTGTGAAGGACGTTATAGGTCCGGAGGGTTGTGTTTCCATAATAGATGAAAACAAAGGAGCTTCGGACGATGTTGAAGGTCATACAAAAACGGGGGGATTAAAAATTCACTATAGTGCTCTTGATGATACCGGAAAATTTAAGAAAAGTGACGAGATGATCTCAACGGAAGAAGAGCCAGATCACGATGGATTGTGCCTTCTGGAACAGCAATATTTTTTAAAATCTATTCTGGAAGATGCGGATCTTAGCGCTCATTTACGAGATGCGGTAAATAGTTTAGGTGTCGTCCTGGCGGCAGACACTTCTGTTAAGACAGGTAAAACAGTGTACCTGAACTAGATAGGAAATTAAAATTTTAATTTTAAGAAACTCTTAACACCCTGTTAATCAGCTTTCTGAAATAGGTAAGGATAGAATTTTTTCGTACCTTAACAGAATGGTAAAGTCAGAAAAGAAAGATCACGCAGCGTTTATTGTAAAATCAGTTCATCACCTGGAAGCAAGAGGCTTCGACAAGATCAGAGTAGATCTGGATGGATATGATAAGCCGAAATCTTTTCTTAGAAAGCGCGATGGCACTAATATGACTCCGGATATTGTGGCCAACAAAGATGGAAAGCGTTACTTTTTTGAGATCAGCCTAAAAACTGATGAACCACAGTTATTAAAAACAAAATGGGTGTTTCTGGATGCGCTTAGCAGAATGAAATCGGACGCCTTTCGAATTATTACTACCAAAGGGCATTATAAGTTCACAGATAGTGTGCTGGAGGATATCAACCTCAGTAATAAGACTCCTATAAAGATCTAGATTCTCTTTTAGGGTTCCTTAAATATAGATTACCATTCTCTTACAGATTTGTCTTTCTGACCATTTTGATGTGGGGTATATCGTCCTCTAAATACTCTTCCCCTTGTTCAGAAAATCCCAACTCATTATAGAACTTTGTCAGATATACTTGTGCAGATAGTGCTATCTGCTCTTCCTTCCATTTTGTATCTATAAAAGCTATTGTGTTGAGCATTATCTGCTTTCCGTACCCGTGTTTTCTTTTGTCTTTTGATACAACTACCCTCCCAATGCTGGGATATTCAAAATAGTCGCCTGCCTTAAATATTCTGGTGTAGGCACAAAGCTTTCCATTTTCTGTGCCCAGTACGTGCAATGCTTTAGAATCTAAACCATCTATATCCTGATAAACACATTCTTGCTCTACCACAAAAACCTGACTGCGTAATTGCAACAGATCATATAAGTCATCTTTGGTAAGTTCGCTGTATGTTTTGATCTCAATCTTCATATGACTAATCCTGTACAATAATCTGATCCGAATCGCATTTGCCATATTCGGGTTGAATGTTTACGTGATTGATCCCGAAACTGTGGTATGCCTTTTCTTCTATCTCGTCTAACACCTTGTCAAACTCTTGTAAACTTATATTCTCATGAAAGTCTACATGGGCCTCTAAATGTATTTCCTGTTCGTTCAGCTGCCATATATGAACGTGGTGTATATTCTTTATGGGAGGTATGGTACCTAGAACACTAACTATTTCTTCCACTTTAATGGCCTCTGGTGTAAACAGCATCAGCACCTTGGTGGAGGCTTTTAGGAGGTCGTAGCCCATATAAATAAGATAAAGTCCGATGGCAATGGTTAGTAAGGGATCTATCCAGTATAATTGATAGAATTTCATTAGAAGTCCGCCCACAAGCACTGCTACAGAGGCCAACATATCTGTTAATAAGTGCAGATATGCAGATTTCATATTCATATTGTGATCTGCATCTTTCTTTACCAGTAAAACGCTAATACCGTTAGCTACGATCCCTAAAGCGGCAAGCCAGATAACTATGTTAGATTCTATCATCTGGGGCTGATAAAAACGTTCAATAGCTTCTTTAATCAAAATAACGGCTACGACCATTAAGGTGGCAGAATTGACAAATGCAGCCATAATTTCAGCTCTTTTATAGCCGAAGGTCCGCTTTACGGAAGCTTGTTTTTTAGTAAATCTGGTAGCAGCATAGCTTATGATAAGTGATAGAACATCACTAAAATTGTGTAAAGCATCAGATAGCAAGGCTAAACTACCAGATACAATACCTCCAATTACCTGAGCGATGGTAATGGTAATATTTAACAAGATTGATATAAGGAGATTCCTTCCTTTAAGGTCGTGATGATGATGATGAGAATGAGAATGTGTATGCGCCATCCAATAGAACAGAGGTTAATAACCTCTATGTTTTGTTAGAGTTATGAACAGGCTATTTTTTCTACGCGTCTTTCGTGACGTCCTCCCTCAAAAGGAGTGTTTAAAAAGGTCTTTACCATATCCAGTGCCTGGTGTAATGAGATAAATCTTGCAGGGAGGCTAAGAATGTTAGCATCATTATGTGCTCTTGCTAATTCTGTTATTTCCTTGTTCCAACATAATGCGGCACGTATTTTTTGATGTTTATTAGCAGTCATTGAAGCCCCGTTTCCGCTTCCGCAAATAATAATTCCGAAATCTACAGATCCGTTCTCAACATCATTCGCTACCGGGTGCACAAAATCTGGATAATCAACACTATCTGAACTGTCCGTTCCGTGGTTTATAATCTCTATATTCATAGATTTTAACAAGCCAACTACAGCAAGTTTATATTCTGTACCTGCATGATCGTTCCCTATAGCAATTTTCATATCTCAATACTTTTTGGTTATACTAAGGTACAAATCCTGTTATTATTTAACCCTTTAATACTTGTTAACAACATTAAATTATTGTTAAGTTTAAAGCATTGATAATCAACACATTTATATTCAACAACTTTGTTAATAGTCTATACATAAGAGTTTATTTCTATTTTGTTTAGATCTCGTTAATTACTCTAATGGTGATTTTATATTTCTAACACAAAAAATATCTTTAAAAGTTGATATCATCTTATCCACTTTAAATATGAAGGAGTTAACATAAATTGCATTAAAATTTATAAACTATTTACTGTTCATTCTACTTATAAACAACTTTTAACAACTGGTCTAACTACTTGAAATTTAAACGAATCAATTTTATATAACTTCTAATAAACTTTAATACCTGTTCATTACAATAAAATATACCAAATCTTATTCCACAAGTTAACAGCCTATCATAATCACCATTTTATTTTAAATTATTAATAAAAAGAAATAGTATAATGTAATATATGTTAACAAATAGCTAAAGGCTGTTTTAAGTGCTGATAGTAGAGGAAGCAGTGAATTATAATTCGTAATTTTCCACCCAAATTAAAAATGAATGTCGAAGAAAAAGAAAAGGACGAATAATCATAGGAAAAATGAGATCACAAAAGGGATTTTTGAGGTTTTAGAAAAAGAGCCTAATAAAAGTTTTAATTACAAGCAAATAGCATCCAAGCTCAATATAAGTGATACCGAAGGAAGAAATATATTAATAAAAAGATTAGGACAATTACACGCTAAAGATAGAATTAAAGAAATAGAGAAAGGTAAATATACCTCACTGCAGGAAAGATCTTTACATGAAGGTAAAATTGAAATTACCGCCAGGGGAAATGCGTATGTAGTTGTAGAAGGCCTGGATGATGATATTTTTGTTTCAGCCAATAAGGTAAATAGAGCTTTTAATGGGGACAGAGTAGAAGTTTTGTTAAAACCCTCCAGAAATTCAAATAAATTAGAAGGAGAAGTAGTAGCAGTCCTTGAAAGAAAGAAAAATAATTTTGTAGGTATTCTTGAATTAAATAAGAATTTTGCCTTCGTAAAACCTACAGATCATAAGATGTATACAGACATCTTTGTTCCTATAGATCTTATTGGGAATGCAAAAAATGGAGAAAAAGTAATTGTGGAAGTACTTTCCTGGGAGAAAGATGCGGATTCACCTACCGGTAAAGTAATAGAAGTACTTGGTATACCCGGTCTGCACAATACAGAAATACACGCAATTCTTGCAGAATACGGACTACCATATACTTTTCCAAAAGAAGTTGAACACGTTGCTAACAATTTAGATACTTCTATTAAGGAAAATGAAATAGCAAAAAGAAGGGATATGCGCGATGTGCTTACCTTCACTATAGATCCAAAAGATGCGAAGGATTTTGATGATGCCTTGTCTTTTAAAAAGCTTCCAAATGGGAATTATGAGATTGGGATTCATATAGCAGATGTTTCTTTTTATCTGACTCCGGATACTCTGTTAGATGAAGAGGCTTATGAAAGAGCTACCTCTGTATATTTAGTAGATAGAGTAGTTCCTATGTTGCCAGAGATATTATCTAACAATGCTTGTTCTTTAAGGCCTAATGAGGATAAATACACCTTTTCTGCAGTATTTGAAATAAACGAACAAACACAAGTAGTAAATGAATGGTTTGGACGTACAGCTATCCATTCTAATGAACGTTTTGCTTATGAGGAAGCTCAACATATAATTGAGAACAACACCAATTCTATTGAGGAATCTGTTTCTATCAGAGAAGGAGCATACACTGTATCTGATGAAGTAAAAGAGGCGGTCCTCACATTAAATAGGCTATCAAAAATTATGCGTAAAAAACGCATGAATGCAGGAGCAATCTCTTTTGATAAACTAGAGGTAAAGTTTAATTTAAACGAGGACAATGTTCCGGTAAGTGTTTATTTTAAAGAAGCAAAGGATGCTAATAAACTCATTGAGGAATTTATGTTATTAGCTAATAGAAAAGTTGCTGCATTTATAGGAAAGCAACGTCCTGAAAAGACCTTTGTTTATCGAGTTCACGATGAGCCAAATGAAGATAAATTAATGGCTTTAAATGGCATTATTTCTAAATTTGGGCACAAATTAAATTTCCACAACAAGAAGTCTATCAGTGAATCATTAAATAAATTACTGGAGGACGTAAAAGGAAGTAAAGAACAAAACCTGGTAGACACTCTGGCAATTAGGAGTATGAGTAAAGCTATTTACACTACTGATAATATTGGTCATTACGGCTTAGCGTTCGATTACTATACCCACTTTACATCGCCTATTAGAAGATATCCGGATGTGATGGTACACAGATTACTTCAGCATTATTTGGATGGCGGTAAATCACCTAAAGCAGATGCTATTGAAGAAAAGTGCAAACACTCTTCTGATATGGAATATTTAGCCTCAAGTGCTGAACGCGATTCTATAAAATATATGCAGATCAAATTTATGCAAGATCATCAGGACAAGGAGTTCGTTGGTGTTATTTCCGGTGTCACTGAATGGGGCATCTATGTGGAGATCATTGAGAATAAATGCGAAGGAATGGTTAGGATCCGTGATATAAAAGATGATTATTATACCTTTGATGAACGGCAGTATGCTCTTGTAGGTGAACGAAGGAAGAAAATCTATCAATTAGGAGACGAAGTAAGGGTGATGGTAAAGAACACAGATCTAGTTAAACGACACCTGGATTTCAGTCTTCTTGGAAAAGCAACGTAACTTTTAGCACAATTTATCGTTCTATACAAGGTATCTTAAAGAATAGTTCATGAAAAGGTATATTCTATTACTTTTTGTTTGTGCAGGGGCATGGTCCTTACAATCACAGGAAGGAAAAGTATCTCAAACCCTGAGTAGTTTTAAAGAGCTTAAGGTTTTTGACGGACTATCCGTAAATTTGATACGCTCAGACAAGAATCAGGCTGTAATAACAGGGGCCAATACTTCAAAAGTGGCTATTGTTAATACAGACGGAGTACTTAAGATACGCATGGAAATTGGTAAGCTTTTTAGCGGATACAGAACTTTTATAGACTTGTATTACACTCAAGACCTCACAGTTATTGATGTCAATGAGGACGCGAGAATAACAGCTAAAGAGACCATAAAACAAGATGTTGTAGAGCTCAAGGCGCAGGAAGGCGGAGAGATCAACATACAGGCACAGGTAGAACAATTATTGGTTAAATCAGTAACAGGAGGAGTAATAAGTGCGGCCGGTACCTCAGACAATCAGGATGTGCAAATAAATACCGGTGGAGTTTACAAAGGCAAGGATCTAAGAACAAAATTTACCACAGTTAACGTAAATGCAGGGTCTAGCGCAGAAATTTATGCAACTTCCTATGTGAAAGTAAGCGTGAAAGCCGGGGGTACGGTATTTGTATATGGGGATCCGGATAAAATGGAAGAGAAAACGGTCTTTGGGGGTAAAATAGAGCGAATGTAAAAATAGTACGGATGATCGAAGATATACAAGCGGCTATTCCGCTTGGATTTTTCTTAAGCTTTATGATTGGCCCGGTATTTTTTGTGCTGTTAGAGACCAGTGCCACTAAAGGGTTTAGAGCCGGACTCGTATTTGACGCAGGAGTGATCATTGCCGATATTCTTTTTCTTATCATAGCCTACTTCAGTAGTTTTCAGTTACTTGAGAATTTAAGCAACCAACCAGGACTCTTTGTATTTGGCGGAGCTATTTTATTGGTTTATTCCATCACCATTCTTTTTAGCAAGGCTCCTATAGATGACAAAACCAATGTTCAGACCAGTAAAACGGGATATTTAGGTCTCTTTATTAAAGGATTCTTACTCAATTTTATCAATATTGGGGTCTTGGTTTTTTGGCTGGGAGTGATTATCGTTGTAGGTCCCAGCCTTAACAATGATCCGGATAGAATTGTGGTCTTCTTTACGGCAATGCTCTCTGCTTATTTGATCACTGATATCTTTAAAATTTTATTGGCCAAACAATTGAGGCGTAAGCTTACTTTACGTAGAATATTTTTAGTAAAAAAAGCGCTGGGAATTATATTGGCAATTTGCGGAATAGTATTGATTATAAAAGGTTTTCTTCCAAAAGACAGGCTTAATATAGAAAAAGGGATAGAGCTTATCCGGGAAGCAGAAGGCAATTAGTAAGATCTAAAACAAAAAACCCCAACCATAAAAGGTCAGGGAGATTTAGAGGCATCGAGCGGATTCGAACCGCTGTACAAGCTTTTGCAGAGCTGCGCCTAGCCACTCGGCCACGATGCCATTACAAAGCAGCAAATTTACGAAATTAAGATGGAAACATCACCCAAAAAAAAGCCCCTAAATTAACAGGGGCCTTTTCTTTGCTCTTGTATTTGCAGAGGCATCGGGTGGACTCGAACCACCATAAAAGCTGTTGCGCAGCTTTGTCTATCCAATTCGACCACAATGCCATTCAATACAAAGGTAGGAAATCACTTATAAAATCATAAATAGAGACCCCTTTGTTCATCGAATAAATGAATAACTCACCGAAACAGACGATACATCCCCACGAATAGGAGGGTTTATTTTAGACACCCTAACCTTTCCTTTAACCACCATACCTATCTCCTTTAGAATACGATCCGCAATACGCCTAGCCACATGTTCCAGAAGTTTTGAAGGTATTTTCATTTCTTCTTTTACGATATGGTTGATCAGCACATAGTCTGCCGTGTCCTTTAAGGAGTCTGTTGAAGCCGGTTTACGGAGGTCTGCCTTTACAGTTACATC
>CBDUON010000026.1:0-21892 GCA_965368835.1 uncultured Eudoraea sp.
GGGGAAAGATCGCCAATAAATCTTATGGGGCACGCAGGCCGCGAAAAATAAGAAAAAGGCCATCCCTGGAAGAAAAGATAAATGTAAAAGGTAAGACTTAATCGATACTGAATTCTAAGGTAACCTGTCCTTCCTCATCCACATTGAGTTCATAGGTGTATAAACCGATAGGCAAGACTTCTTCGCCTACGAAATCTATGGGTTGTAAAACAAATACTTCCTCGCCAGAAGTGATCTGAATATACGCATAGCGGTATGCAGTTTCGAATTCCTGATATTCTGAATAGGTATCAGGGCTTAAAGTTTCATATATGTGATCCTCGTCTCCAACTATAACCTCGTCAAAGACCAAAGAGCTCATATTTTTAACTCGGATATTTATGGATATAAGATCATCATCCCTGTCTGAACAGGCCGTTGTCATTATTCCAATAGCCATACATAAAATGATCAATCGTTTCATAGGTGAGTTTTAACAAGATTCTATAGGATTAAACGATGGCAATCAAAAAATATTCTATCTGATGAATACAGGTTGATTTTCTTTAAGAGTATGCTCTTTACTGAACTGATAATCATTTCCAGTAAATCCACGAATATCATCCAGGGTCTCTGCATTGCTATCAATAAGGAAGCGCACCATTGAACCTCTCGCTTTTTTAGCAAAAAAACTGAGCACCTTAAGCTTGTCATTCTTCCAGTCCTTAAATATCGGCGTAATAACAGACCCATTTATTTGTTTTGAATCCAGGGCAGAGAAATACTCATTACTGGCAAGGTTTACCAGCATTTCACCTTCTTCTAATTCCTCGTTGATCGCCTTGGTAAGGGTGGTCCGCCAGAATTCGTACAAATTTTTCTTCCTCCCAATTTTTAGGGAGGTACCCATCTCCAGACGATAGGGCTGTATTAGATCCAGAGGCTTAAGTATTCCATATAGCCCAGACAAGATTCGCAGGCTGTCCTGCATTTTCTCTATTTTTTCTTCGGGTATGGTATACGCATCTAACCCCAGATACACATCGCCATTAAAGGCATAGATGGCTGGCCTTGCATTCTCTGGTGAAAAGGGCAATTTAAATTGTTGGTTTCGCTCCCAGTTTACTTCAGCTAATTGAGTAGAGATATCCATTAAGCGCATAAGTGACTTTGGGCTCTTTTTGGCCAATACCTTGTTTATCCTCTGAGATTCTGTGAGAAAAGCAGGTATAGAGTATTGAGTGGTAGGTAAATTTGTTTCAAAATCGAGCGACTTTGCCGGAGAAATTACAATCTTCATGAACTACAATTTACAACGAAAATAAGAAGGAAATTTGGTAATTTGTGCAGGCTCTTTCTAATTGTTTTTGATACGCCTATTGATAGTACTTATACTATTGACTATGCTTGGAATAATGCCTCCATTTCTCAATACATAAGGTCATATCTTCCGGCAGATCTGAATTGAATTGCACTTTTTCTCCACTTACAGGGTGTATAAAACCCAGGGTTTTTGCATGTAGGGCCTGTCTTGGCAAAATTTTAAAACAATTATCTACAAATTGCTTGTATTTGGTAAAGGTGGTACCCTTTAAGATCTTATCGCCTCCATAGCGTTCGTCATTAAAAAGTGTATGTCCAATGTGCTTCATATGGACCCTAATCTGATGAGTTCTTCCCGTTTCCAGAACACATGAGACAAGAGTTACATATCCGAGCCGTTCTATTACCTTATAGTGAGTTACAGCTTCTTTCCCCTGCTCCCCTTCAGGAAACACCTGCATCTGTAATCTGTTCTTGGGGTTACGGGCAATATTGCCTTCAATAGTGCCTTCGTCCTCTTCAATATTACCCCACACAAGTGCTACATACTGGCGTTCACTCGATTTGTCATAGAACTGTTTGGCTAAATGGGTCATAGCCTCACTGGTCTTTGCAATCACCAGCAATCCGGAAGTATCCTTATCTATTCTATGTACCAGTCCGGGTCTGCCGCTGGAATTCTCAGGGAGATCTTTTGTGTGATAGGCGAGTGCATTTAACAGCGTACCTGAATAATTGCCGTGGCCCGGATGTACCACCATTCCGGCAGGTTTATTTACTACCAGTACTATCTCGTCCTCGTGAACTATGTCTAAAGGAATGTTTTCCGGAGTTAGGAGAAATTCATACGGAGGGTGTTCAAATAAAACCCGAACCTCATCACCTGCTTTTACCTTATAATTCTGTTTTACTACTTTTTTGTTCACCCAAATATTACCTCCTTTGGCTGCTTGCTGAATTTTATTCCGGGTCGCATTTTCAATAAAGTTCATTAAAAACTTATCTACACGCAGGGGTTCCTGCCCTTTGGAAGCTATAAATTTGTGATGTTCAAAAAGATCATCTTCGGAGTTATCCGCAGGCTGGAAGTCATCCATATGGCTATTCTGAATCAGCTTTAATTACTGCCCGGCCAGGTATTGTGCCATTCCCGCAGATAAGTTCGATCTTAGAAGTCTTTGGCAATTTATCTCCGGGGCTAACATTCTTGCCCTTGAATTTTGCATAATACACCATATCCTTGCCTAGTTCATCTATATAAGTGATCCTTTCAACATCCAGACCAACTGCCCTTAACATTGAGGCAGCATTACGCTGTGTTACCTGAATTATTTTGGGAACGGTAACTTTTTTATATCCGGAAGGATTAATGGTAATGTAGATCTTACGATTCTCCTTTACCATGTTTCCTGCAGGCGGATTTTGTTCTATGATAGAAAATCTGGGGTAGTCCGGATCATAGTTGGCAGAATCTAGCACCTCATACCGTAAGTTTACTTCCTCAATAGTCTTTCGCATGTCTGTTACGGACATTTTTGAAAGATTAGGCACCTCCACTAGTTCTCCGTGATGCGTGGAACTCTTGAGCCACTGCAGTGCCATCCAGGAGATCACCAGCACGGCCACCAAAGCAAGGCCAAGGTTGATCAGCAGGGATTTGCTGCGAAGAAAATTAAAAAAATTCCTCATAAGTTTATTTTATAACCTGGCAAAGATAGGAAACCGAATGCTTTTTTCTTTACTTTGATTTCGTTATAACCAGTCAATAGATCATGAATCAAACCTCGCTGTCACAAAAATGAAAGTGAATATCGCCATCATAATGGGAGGCTATTCCAGTGAGCATCAGATCTCCTTACTTAGCGGTGAGAATGTATACAAACACCTTAGTAGGGAAAGATATACTCCGTACCGCGTCCTTATATCTACGGAAAAATGGGTCTGTTTAGACGATGCTGATAAGGAATATGCTATTAATAAGGCAGATTTTACGGTAACCATAGGTAGTGATAAGATCTCTTTTCATTGTGTATTCAATGCAATTCACGGAACCCCAGGGGAAGATGGACTAATGCAATCGTACTTTGAGCTTTTGGGCTTACCTCAGACCTCTTGCGGGTATTACCAGGCTGCATTAACCTATAATAAACGAGACCTTCTTAGTGTCCTAAAACCTTATGGAATAAAAGCAGCTTCCTCCTTTTATCTAAACAAAGGAGATGAAATTAACGAAGATGATATCTTGCAAAAAGTAGGCCTTCCTTGCTTTGTTAAGGCAAATAAGGCAGGTAGCAGTTATGGGATTTCCAAGGTATATACCAAGGATCTGATTCGTCCTGCAATTGAAAAAGCCTATATGGAAGACGATGAGATCCTTATTGAATCCTTTTTGCAGGGAACAGAGGTCTCTGTGGGTGTCATCACCTATAAAGGGGCCACTAAAGTTTTACCCATTACAGAAATAGTTACCGAAAACGACTTCTTTGATTACGAAGCTAAATACGAGGGCAAGTCACAAGAGATCACTCCGGCCAGAATTTCAGCAACCGAAAAGAAGAATGTAGAGCATTACGCACAACTTGCATATGAAGTTCTGAAAATGAAAGGGTATACACGGAGCGAATTTATTTTGATCGATAATATACCTTATATGCTGGAGATGAATACTACTCCGGGCCTAACAGAACAGAGTATTTTACCACAACAGGCATTGGCGGCAGGACTTTCCCTGGCTGAGCTTTTTGAAAGTGCTATTGAAGCGGCTTTAGACGAAAAATAAGTACCTTTATTCATAATAACAGCTATTACAAATGAGACGTGCTATCTTCCCAGGTTCTTTTGATCCCATTACCTTAGGGCATTCTGATATAATAGAACGAGGCATTCACCTCTTTGATGAGATCATTATTGCCATTGGAAGCAACGCAGAGAAGAAGTATATGTTTTCTGAAGAACAACGAAAATCATTTATCGAAAAGGCATTTAAAGGGGAGAAGAAAATTAAGGTGGATATCTACAGCGGACTTACCATTGACTACTGCCAAAAAGTAAATGCACAATTTATTTTAAGAGGTCTTCGGAATCCGGCCGATTTTGAATTCGAAAAGGCAATAGCACATACAAATCGTAAACTTTCGGGGATAGAAACCGTTTTTTTACTTACCTCGTCGGGAAAATCTTACATCAGCTCCTCAATAGTTCGGGATGTCATCCGAAATGGAGGCGATTACACTTCTTTGGTTCCGGATACAGTTATATTTTAAAGTACCCTGCTTTAAAATAAAGGCTTAAGACTGATGTATTACTAAGTCACCTTATTCACTATTCCACACTATTACCTTTACTAAATTTTAATATTGTAGGTTTTTTCTTACTTTAGTGATGTATTTACCTATTTCCATAGAATAATGCACGCACACAACGAGAATTGGCAGGTTCACAACAATCATTAAGGAATGATGAATAATCAGGATACTTTAGTAGGAAATTACGACAGAATGTTGCGTGGAAACCCTACAGTAACCTTAAACTACCTCATAAAACAGTTGCCCACGGCAACTGCCTTTATTAATAAAAAATATGAGATAGAATTTGTTTCTGACAAGTGGATCAATGATTTTGATTTCGATAAAGTAAATGTTATTGGAAAATCTCTCAAGGAACTATTTGGGGATTTAGATGACGACTGGAAACAAGTATTAGACAAGTGCCTTAAAGGAGAAACGGGGGATAAAGGCCATCAACGCCACTTCGATAAGGACAACAACGAATTCTGGTTCGAATGGCAGAACATTCCATGGTATGACGAAAGTGAAAATATCATTGGAGTCATTATTCATACAGAGAATATTACAGAACGAATTGAGAATGAATTAACTGTCCAAAAATTAGAACTTCTCCACCAGGAAAAAACCCAGAACACAATCATTGGAAGTTGGGAATTTGATTTCGTCAGAAAAAAACTTAGCTGGTGCCCTATTACAAAGGCCATTCATGAAGTAGTGGACAGTTATGAACCAAGTGTAAAAAACGCTATCAATTTTTTTAAAGAAGGATATAGCCGAAATACAGTTGCATTAACCATAGACAAAGCAATTGAGAACGAGGAGCCATGGAAAGTAGAAGGGCAGGTAATTACCGCCAAAGGCAATGAAATTACTGTATTAGGTACCGGAAAACCCGTATTTAAATACGGTAACTGTATTGGCCTGGTAGGTACTTTTCAAAATCTTACTCCAGAATTAGTTTCCAAAAACAAAATAAAGCAACAAGAACGTCACTTCAGTACCATCTTTAATTCGTCCTATCAGTTTACTGGTATCCTCGATACTCAGGGTACGTTTATGGAGATAAACAAAACGGCCCTCCAATTTTCTGGACTAAAAGAGGAGGATGTTGTAAATAAAAAATTCTGGGATGCCTACTGGTGGCCAACACCCGACTATGTAAAAGACGGACTTAAAGAAATTATAAAAGCCGCAGCGCAAGGAGAGACCATGCGTAGCGAGATTGTTGTTTTAGATAAGGACAAGAATCCAATTCCGGTAGATTTTAGCTTAATTCCTGTATATGATGACGATAATAATGTTGTCTCGTTACTGGCGGAAGGAAGGATGATAAAAGAAATGGTTGCCGCCCGTCAAAAACTCAAGATAAGTGAGCAGAAATTCCGGGCTCTTTATGAACTGTCACCATCTAGCTATATCTTAAGCGATTTTGATACCGGTGAGATACTAGATTATAACACCGCTTTTGAAAAGACAACAGGCTATACCAAAGATCATATAAGTACTTTAAAAGTTCAGGATATTCTTGTTTCCGTTTCCAAAACACAACTCCATAGAATTAAAAAAGAGATTGAAAGCAATAATTCCTTTGGGCCGGAAGAACAGGAATACATAAAAAAGGACGGCACAAAATTTCCAGTCCTGGTTAGTGGTTCCCTTGTTGGCAACAAAAAAGGGCGTAAACTCTTATGGTCCACGGCCCAGGATATTTCTGAAAGTAAATTAAAGGAGGCTCAACTCAAAGAAGAGCAACAATTATTAAGGACCCTAATTGACAATTTGCCATTAAATGTATTTATCAAAGACCTTGAATCCCGAAAAATACTGGTGAATAAATCGGAATTAGCATACATGGGTTTCGAAGATCAATCTGAGGTTATAGGTAAGAATGATTTTGATCTATACGACAAAGATGTTGCTGAAATTTCCCGGGCTGAGGATATAAAAGTCATGAATTCTGACAAAGCCATGCTGGGTGTTGAAACTATCAATATTAAAAAAGACGGAACTATTACTACCTTCCTTACTTCCAAGATTCCACTTAAGGGAGATAAAGGAAAAGTAAAAGGACTCATTGGCATTAGCCTGGATATCTCAGATCTGAAGCGCAAGGAAGAGGAATTACATGACCTGATCAACGTTACCTCGCATCAGAATAAGAAGCTGATCAATTTTGCCCATATAGTATCTCATAACCTACGATCACACACCGCTAATTTTTCTATGCTATTAGACTTCCTGGTGAGTGAAACAGATGCGGAGGAGAAAAACAAGATCATTAAAATGTTGATGGAAGCCTCGGATAATTTATTAGAAACTCTGGAAAATCTAAATGAGGTTGTTGCCATTAGTACCAAAATAAATCTTGACAAGAAATCCATCAATCTAAACGAGAAAATAACTACGGTAGAACAGAATCTTATAGCATTTTTAAAGAATAGTAATGCATTGATTATTAATGATGTAGATGAAAATATTCAAGTAAAAGCAGTTCCGTCTTATGTTGAAAGTATTCTTATGAACTTTATTACCAACGGAATAAAATACAAAGATCCAATGCGGAAGCCGGTAATACATTTAAGTGCTGAAACCAAAGGTGACTACACGGTCTTATCCATTAAGGATAATGGCTTAGGCATTGACCTGGAAGAGCATGGGGATAAGCTTTTTGGGATGTACAAAACGTTTCATGACAACCCCGATGCCCGGGGTATAGGACTATATATTACAAAGAATCAAATTGAGGCCATGAATGGCAAGGTAACCGTAGATAGTAAGGTTGGTAAAGGAACCACCTTTAAAATATACTTCAATGAAAAAAATTAAGAGTATTTGTATCATTGATGATGATCCAATAACAGTTTTTGGGATCAAAAAGATGTTGAATTCTTTCGACCTTGCAGAGGAGATTAAGACCTATGTAAATGGAAAAGAAGCCATAGATGAAATCACTTCTATGGTTGAACAAAATATCGCTATTCCCGAGGTGATCTTTCTGGATATCAATATGCCTATTATGGATGGATGGCAATTTCTGGAAAAATTTCTGACCTTAAAGATCGATCCAATAATAAGGATCAACATAGTCACATCTTCTATTGACCCCTATGACCTGCAACAGTGGGAACGCTTTAAGTCGACCACACATCACCTCATAGATTTCAAGCATAAACCTATTCGAAAGAATGATATTTTGGAGATTACAAAGGCCGCTTAATGAAAATTGTCCACTTCAAACAGCGTTTTAATATTGGTATATGAATTCTCCAGGGCCTTTTGGATCTTGTGAGGTCCCTTCCATTTCACTTTTTCTATCTTTTCGCTTTTCTGCCCTACTAATTTACCTTTATACGATGTTTTCATTGCATACCAATGAACTTCTTTGAGCTTATAGGTGCCACTTTTTTTAAAAACATGGTAGGTGGTCTTCAAGAAATTTTCAATCTTTAAACCTTGGACCCCTGTCTCTTCTTCCACCTCGCGAAGCGCACATTCTTCAATGGTTTCACCCTTATCTAAACGGCCTTTTGGAAGGTCCCATTTATCATTTCTATAAATAAAGAGTACTTTCCCTTGTTTATTGGTTACCACTCCTCCCGCAGCTACCTCCAGAGGTATTTTCTTGGTGAATTTTTTAAGGATCTCCTCATGATTGGGATGATAGATATAGGCAGCCTGTAATTTCTTTTTCATTAAAGCATCTATGGCGTTCTTAATTGCTGTTCCATTAAGAGGGAAGTATTCACCATTGACAGTTTCTGAGAGTTTGTTTGTTAAAACTAAGGGGGCGTCATTAACAAAAACTTTATACATTTGCGAAATGATTTTAGACAAGCACACTGCAAATAAAACCGCAGAACTTCTTCTGCAAATTAATGCAATTAAGTTGAGACCCGAAAATCCATTTTCATGGGCTTCGGGATGGAAATCACCTATTTATTGTGACAATAGAATACTTCTTTCCTTTCCGGTAATCAGAAACTATATAAAAGAAGAGATCGCAAAACAGGTAGAAGAGCTGTACGGGAAACCCGATATTATTGCCGGGGTAGCCACAGGGGCCATTGGTATCGGAGTATTGGTAGCAGAATACCTGGGCCTGCCATTTATCTATGTACGGCCCGAAGCAAAGTCGCATGGAAGACAGAACCAGATAGAGGGTCTTTTAGAGAAAGATCAGACCGTGGTGGTCATTGAAGATTTGATAAGTACAGGTAAAAGCAGCTTAAATGCCGTAGAAGCGCTCGTTAATGACGGGGCTAAAATAAAAGGCATGATCGCTATCTTTACTTATGGATTTGAAATAGCTTTAGAGAATTTTGAGAAAAGAGGAATAGATCTTCACACCCTAAGTGATTTTGAGACCTTGGTTCAATTAGCCTCCGAAACCAATTACATAAAAGAAGAACAATTACATACCCTAATGGAATGGAGAAAGGATCCTTCACTCTGGAAACAATAATAATATGCATATAGAAACTCCCAAGAAGACCATTCAAAAAAGCAATGAAGCCGTTTATACATTTCTCACAGATTTGAAAAACTTTGAGAAATTGATGCCTGAGTCTATAGATAAGTTTGAGATCATTGATGAAGACACCTTCTTATTTGCCTTAAAAGGAATGCCACAAATAGTTTTGAAACGAAAGGAACAAGTTCCGTTTGAGCGTATTGTTCTGGGAGCAGCCAGTGAGAAACTTCCTTTTACCCTTAGCGCCCATATTACTGCCATAGATGACAATACTAGTGAAGTATTGCTCAATTTTGAAGGCGAATTCAATGCCATGATGGCCATGATGATCAAAAACCCCATTACCAATTTTATTGGTACACTATCAGAGAATCTAACAAAAATATAGTTCTGCATAATCCCTCTTAATTTCTTACAGACAATACGCTATTTCTTTAAATCCGTAGGATATAATACCCTGCGATCCTTGTTCCACAAGAAGTCGCCCATCGGTATTAACCCCTCGGATAATGCCTTCTACCTGCCTGCCATTAACCTCAAAGATCGCTGATTGGTCTTTTCTAAAAAGTAACTGCTGATATTCTTTTTCAAAAGCAGTTGCCGTATTTTCCTCTAATAAAACCAACTGCTTTTTTAAATGTTCCAGTATTTCATTCAATAGTATATCCAGGTCATAAGTTTTTCCGGAAATAAGCGTTAATGAAGAGGCATTTGGTAAAGAATCAAAGGATTCCTGGTTAATATTAACACCAATACCAATTATTGAATGTTTGAGTTGAGATCCTTTTAGAGTGTTTTCTATTAAGATCCCACAAAGTTTTCTCTTGCCTGACAGAATGTCGTTTGGCCATTTTATTGAAAGATTCGGAATTTGAATGGCATTTAGGGCTTTATAAATAGCGAGTGAGACGGCCATGGATACTAAAAACTGATCCTTGGCAAGGAGGTTATTAAAACGCTTCAACACACTAAAGGTTAGGTTTTTACCAGATTCTGTGGCCCACTTGGCACCACCTTGTCCCCTGCCCTGCTTTTGTGTTTCCGCAATTAATACCGTGAAATCTTTTAAGCTACTATCCTGCAACATTCTTTTGAGATGTAGATTGGTAGAATCCGTGGCACTAACTTTGATTATGTTCATCTTGTGGAAAAGAACCGTTGCAGGTACAATGTTATGTTAAAAACAATGGTTAAGAAAACAAAAAAATAATAACTTTGTAGAAATTAAAAATTTTGGATGCAGAAACGGAAGGCTAGCGCAGATGAGTTAATTGCTTTAATATTACACGGAATAGAAGAAGTTAAAGGACTTGAAATAAATCTACTCGATCTTAGAGATATTGAAAATACCGTTTGCGACTACTTTGTTATATGTAATGGAACCTCCAATACGCATGTCAATGCGATCGTAAATTCAGTTCAAAAAACAGTTAGTAAAGGAATACAAGATAAACCCTGGCATGTAGAAGGTTCTGACAATGCCGAATGGGTGCTTTTGGATTATGTAAACGTAGTAGTGCATGTTTTTCAAAAGCAGATAAGAGAATTTTATGATATTGAAGGGCTATGGGGTGATGCTAAAGTAACCATGGTGGAAAGTAGTTTTAATCAATAAAAAATGGCTAAAGAAAATAAAAATACCCCGCAGAAAAAACCAAAATTCAGCTCCTGGTGGATCTATGGTCTTGTTGCGGTATTGCTAATAGGATTCAACTTTTTCGGGAGTGGGAACCTCTCTTCCACCCGGAAGACCACCACCTCAGAATTACAACAATATTTGAGGACCGGTGATATTGCAAAGATCCTTATCATTACCAATACCAACCAGGCTAAAGTTTTTCTTACAGAAGAAGCTTTAGCAAAGGATGTGCATAAAGATGTGGCTACCAAACCCTTCTTCCCAACAACAGCAGAGATCCCGCAATATGTGTTAGATTACGGGGACCTTCAGATCTTTCAAAATGAGATCACCGAATTAAAAAAGGAAAATTCCCTCAATACCATTGTAGAATTCGACAAGGAATCGAATGTAATTATGGATCTTTTGATCACCATAGTTCCATTTATTCTGATCATTGGGATATGGATATATCTAATGAGGCGTATGTCTGGCGGCGGTGCAGGTGGTGCAGGCGGACAGATCTTTAACATAGGGAAGTCTAAGGCTAAACTTTTTGATGAAAAAACAGATACCAGAACCTCATTTAAGGATGTGGCCGGACTTGAAGGTGCCAAGGAAGAGATAGAAGAGATCGTAGAATTCCTTAAAAATCCGGATAAATATACCTCTTTGGGTGGGAAGATTCCTAAGGGAGCCCTTCTTGTAGGCCCTCCCGGTACAGGAAAGACCTTGCTCGCAAAAGCAGTTGCCGGAGAGGCCAAGGTTCCGTTTTTCTCCTTATCAGGTTCAGACTTTGTTGAAATGTTCGTGGGTGTAGGAGCTTCAAGGGTACGCGACCTTTTTAAACAAGCCAAGGACAAAGCCCCGGCTATTATCTTTATTGATGAAATAGATGCTATAGGACGGGCAAGAGGTAAAAATAATTTTACTGGTTCTAATGATGAACGTGAAAATACGCTGAACCAACTCCTTACAGAAATGGATGGTTTTGGTACCAATACGAACGTTATAGTCCTGGCAGCTACAAACCGTGCGGATGTGCTGGATAAAGCACTGATGCGAGCCGGAAGGTTCGACAGGCAGATCTATGTAGATCTTCCGGATATCAGAGAACGTAAAGAGATCTTCGAGGTACATTTAAGACCTATAAAAACGGCAGAAGCACTCGATCTTGATTTTCTTGCAAGACAGACCCCTGGGTTCTCCGGAGCAGATATTGCCAATGTTTGTAATGAAGCGGCCCTGATCGCTGCGAGAAAAGAAAAAAAGGCAGTAGAAAAACAAGATTTCTTAGATGCTGTAGATCGAATTGTAGGCGGACTCGAAAAGAAAAATAAGATCATTACTCAGGATGAAAAAAAGACGATAGCCTATCACGAAGCAGGACATGCTACTGTTAGCTGGATGCTGGAACATGCTGCACCTCTTGTTAAGGTAACCATTGTCCCCAGAGGACAGTCTTTAGGATCTGCCTGGTATTTACCAGAAGAGCGGCTTATTGTGCGGCCAGAACAGATGAAAGATGAAATGTGTGCCACCCTGGGAGGTAGAGCTGCGGAAAAAGTGATTTTTAATATGATCTCTACAGGCGCTCTGAGTGATCTCGAAAAAGTGACAAAACAGGCACGGGCCATGGTAACCATTTATGGCCTAAATGATGAGATTGGGAATATTACATATTATGATTCCTCCGGGCAAAATGAATACGGTTTCACTAAACCGTATAGTGAAGAAACGGCACAGACCATTGACCAGGAAATTTCAAAACTCATAGAGGCCCAGTATGCAAGAGCCATTGATGTCCTAATAAAGAATAAGGATAAGCTGACCGAATTGGCAGAAAGGTTATTGGAGAAAGAGGTTATCTTTAAAGAAGATCTTGAAAAGATATTTGGTAAAAGGCCTTTCGAAAAGCATTTTGATCAGAAAGGACAAGAAATTACCGTAGATACCGTAGAAAAGAAGGATTCTAAAGAAAAAGAAAAACCAGAAGACAAGGAAAAACCAGAAGAACTTGCCAAGGATAAGAAATAAATTCCTTGATTTGTTCTAGAAATTAGTACATTAATCACGATCTAAATCAAGAAATGGGGCTATTTTCCAGTTTATTTGGGGGAGGTAAAAAAAAGAAGGGCTCAAAAGCTACTGCAGAGACCAGGGGAGTTCATATGCCCGACCTCAATCTTCCTATTGATGAAAAATTTACAATTCATTTTAAGAAGAACGGAGGGAAATTCCTGTATTGTGATTCTTTTAGTGAAGTATCTGATGCCTTAAAGAATATAGTAGAGGAAAATCATTGGGAAGAATTATCTTTCTTTAGTATGGACCCCAGATTAGAAGAAAAATTCTCCAAGGAAAATGTCGTTTTTACCAGCAATGCTAACGCCAGCGAGATCTTTTTTACAACTTGCGAGCACCTAATTGCTCAGAACGGATCTATTTTAGTCAGCTCCAATCAACTTAAAGAAAAGAAACTTAACGAACTTCCTGAGAACGTTATCGTTTTTGCAACTACCAGTCAATTGGTTGAAAGTATCGGTGAAGGCTTAAAGTCGATCAAGAAAAAATACAGACAAGGCATCCCTGCCAATATCACAACTTTAAAACATTTTCAGGCTACCAATGAAAATGCAGATGATTTTCTAACCTACGGTAGTAGCTCTAAACATTTATACCTCTTATTATTGGAAGACTTATAGGATGACGGAACTTTTAAGGCGTTTACTTACGGGGGTTGTGTATGTTATTATACTTCTTTCCGCCGTTTTCTTAAGTTCAGACGCCTTCGACTTTCTCTTTATGGTCTTCGGACTTGCATGCCTTTATGAATACAAAAGATTAGTGAACCTTCGCGGCTATCATATCTTTGCTGCCTATCTGGGATTATGGTGGTTATTTATCTATATTATTCATGACGAAGTACTTATTAATATTCTAATGTTTCTTTCCATTACTGTTAACATTGCGCTTATATACTTTCTGTTTTCAAGTCAAAAAATATACCAGACATATCAAAAATTCTTTATTGGTCTATTCTATATTGGAGGAGGCTGCATCTTTCTAACCATGATCCCTTACAAGGATGATGATTTTGCAAAAATGCTGATCATGGGAATCTTTATTCTAATCTGGGTCAATGATTCATTCGCATACCTGGTAGGAAAGTCTATTGGAAAACGAAAACTTTTTCCGTCAGTTTCACCAAAAAAAACAATTGAAGGTACTATTGGAGGTTTTGTTTTTACCATGATAGCAGCCTATATAATGGCTCAGTATGAGCCAATTGTAAAACCTACAGAATGGATCATTCTGGCAGCGGTGATCGTCATTATGGGCAGTATAGGCGATCTTGTGCAATCTAAACTAAAGCGGGTGGCAGGAGTAAAAGACAGTGGTGCTATTTTACCGGGTCACGGGGGTATGCTAGATAGGTTGGATAGTCTTATATTTGCAGCACCATTTGCATATTTGACATTAAATATTTTTACCTATGTTTCATAGAGAAGGGCGTGCAATCATCCTATCTACATTTTTTATAACAGCGTTGATCGTTCTGGCTGCTCATTTTTACATCAATGATCCTTCTATTAAGATGATCGTACAGGTGCTATCTATTGTGATACTGATCCTGATTTTACAATTCTTCAGAAATCCAAAAAGGATTGCGAATAAGAACTTCGATGAGATCCACGCTCCTGTAGACGGAAAGGTAGTAGCTATAGAGCGCGTTATGGAAACCGAATATTTCAAAGAAGAAAGACAGCAGATCTCTATTTTTATGTCTCCTGTAAATGTACATGTAACGCGTTATCCTGCCAGTGGGGTAATAAAGTATTCAAAATATCACCCCGGAAAGTATTTGGTGGCCTGGCATCCTAAGTCGAGTGAAGAAAATGAACGCACTTCTGTGGTCATCAGAACTCCAAAATTTGGAGATATTTTATACCGTCAAATTGCCGGAGCCATGGCCAGGCGTATTGTAAACTACGCAGAGGAAGGCGAAAGCGTACAACAAGGCGAGGATAGCGGTTTTATTAAATTTGGATCCAGGGTTGATTTATTTTTGCCTTTAGATGCACGTATAGCCGTAAAATTAAATCAAAAAGTAAAAGGAGCCATAACCTGTATTGCCAGCATTAAGCTAGAAGATGAAGAAGGATAATCTACATACTGAGTTTAAAAAAGCCGTTGCTTTTGTCAGCAACTACACAGAACCTCTTCCACCAGATCTTCTTCTAAAATTGTATGCTTATTACAAAATTGCCAATCAGAATTATAACAACCCCGGAAGTAAGACCCCTTTGATCAATGCCTTTAAGGCCAATGCTCTTTTTCAGGCAAAAAACTTACAACCAGAAGAAGCCATGGAGTTGTACATAGTTCTGGTCAAAAAGGAATTTGGAAGAAGCACTTTTTAAAGATCACTCATAAAGGTCAGAAATATCGGCCTTACACAAGTCTACCATAAGTTCTCCCATTTTTGCGGTTACCTCGGTAAAGAATTGTTCTCCTTTTTCCTTTGTTGAATGAGAAGGATCCCCTACCCCGGTATCTTCAGATATCTCAGACCACTTGCGTTCTGCCCAAACCCAGCCCTCTGAAAAGGCCTTTATTCTAAAATTTTTCGATCTGCCATCACCCCAGAATTTCTTGGCCAGTACCAGTTCTGGTTTTAGATAAAGCATCAGGCTGGTTTCTACTTCATCGGCATGATCTCCGGATTCTTTGATATACGCCGGCCTGCCCAACGCCTTGAACCAATTTGAAACACAAATAAACATATCCGGAAACTTCAATCCCAATTCTCTAACAAGGGCCTTAAAGTTATTCCCCCCATGACTATTGAAGATCATTAATTTCTTTATTCCCTGTCTGCTTAGCACTGTAACAACGTCTGTAAGAATTGCTAATTGGGTAGTTGGATTTAAATTGATATCCAGGTAAATATCAGATTGCCCGGTATTAACCCCAAAAGGGATAGTGGGCAAAACAATGACCTTTTCTCCTTTGTCCCATGCATGCCTGGCTGCTTCTGCTGCAAGATAATCTGCTTCGTATACGTCAGTAGCATAAGGCAGATGATAGTTATGGGCTTCAGTGGCTCCCCAGGGCAATACGGCCAGCTCAAAAGAAGCATCTTTAAGGGAATTCCAGTTGGTCTCTGCAAGAATATAAGGTCTTATTGCCATCTACTATGTTTTAAAATGCTATTTCCTGATGTATATCCGGGCGTTCTATAAAGGTGAAGTAAAAGCCTCCCACCGCAGTAACCACAAAATACAACCCTATTAGTAAACTTCCATATTGCCAATGTGCATCTATCCCAAACCAATCCCCGGTAACGCCAATAAATACTATTCCTACCAGGGCCCTGAAAAGCTCAAGATAAAAAGCATACGTCTTACGGTCCATCAGTGTGGTATACCCAAAGATCCCAAAAAAAACAAAGGCCCCAAACAACAACAGACCTCCAAAGCCTATGGCAGAATAATTGTAGAACATAAAGAGGATAAGTCCCAGAGTAAACACCATCTGAAATATTGAATACCCTTTAAGTAAGGGCGATGCTGCTGTTTGATATCGTTCAAATGAATATACGTCCTGTATCACTTCTATCGGATACCTATCCCTTACATCGGCGGGGCGCCAACCGGTGGGCATAAACCAGATCCTGAATTTGTCCCGTATACTATTGGTGCGCCAGGCATCGAGTATAAGTCGCCAGAGATGCTGAAAATTTATAAGGATAGGATTCCAGGTGTGCACTGGTTTTAATACCCCATATTGAGGCGGCACTTCCTCCAATTCTTCCTGGAAGGTGCCAAACCATCTATCCCAAATACTGAGGATCTGTCCTAAATTTTTATCGATATACTCCGGATTGATCGCATGATGCACCCTGTGCTGAGAAGGGGTAATGATCACATATTCTAACCATCCCATCTTGCCAATATGTTTCGTATGATACCAGAATTGTGCAAAAAGATGGATGGGTGCTAAGATCGCTATCACTTCTGTGGGTACGCCAAAAAGGGCCGCCGGGATAAGGAACAACGGAAAATAGCCCAGTAGATTGGAAATTGATTGACGAAGGGCACAGGCCAGATTAAATTCCTCACTGCTGTGATGTATTATATGCTGGTTCCAGAAAAAATTGATCTTATGACTGAGCCGGTGGTTCCAGTATCCTGCAAAATCAATGGCAAAAAAGGCAATTAGCCATACCAGCCAGGTGGCTTTAACAGTGGTTAGTGCCAAATTTTCCAATAAAAATGGATAGCTGACTATAATAACTCCAAGGCCAAGGGAATCCTTTACAATATTGGTAAGTCCGGAGCTAATACTGCTCACGGTATCTAACACTTTGTGTTGCTGATTTTTTATAAATTGGCCATAGAGGATCTCAACTACCAATAGAAGAATAAAAAAAGGGATGGCAAATAAGAGGGCTCTGGCGTATGTTTCCATAAGACTTGGTCAATAGGCTAAAGATAGTGAAATACCCCTAAAAGATAATTGACCGGAATTAATTAAAAGGGGCCCACCATAATATGAGCGCGGTGTGTGCCGGGGTCCATCAACCATGGCATTCCAGGAGCATGTGGTTTATCTGGTAGTCCGGTAGATTCTGTAGTTGCAAAAGGCGTATAGATCACATAGCGGAACTTTCCATTGGGCAGTGCGCCGGTGGTTTTATCATAGTCTTCTTCCGAGCCAAAGTACACATAGAGCATACTGGGCTCTTTTGGCATTGGTAATACTCCGGATTCAATTTCCCTAGCCCTTATTTCATTGCGTTCATCCTGCGACTTACCCTGGGCATTTAATTCTCTTCCCCTCGCCATAAATGGCTCTAATCTCTTGGAATAGCAACTCACACTTATCCCTTCCCGAAACGGATTGTCTGCAATACACACTAAGTTGTTAGTTCCTTCCCGCAGTAACACAAGTTCCCCGTCCTTATTATATCCATATACCATGGTGCCATCTTTCTGACCCTCTGGTGCCGGCAATGTGGCCGTTTTTATCTGGATTTCTCTGGAAAGTACTTTTGAGGTGTTTTCCTGAGAACAAAGGATCATTGGAAATAATACGAGGAACAGAGCAAGAGTTTTCATGAAAATTGCTTTCCTTAAAGATAAAAAAATGGGCTAACAAAAACCTGTTTACCCTATAAAATTCACGATTCTGCCAATCCGGCCAGACTTTTCTCAAGCGTTACTATCTTTTCTTCTGCATCCATGGCCTTCTTTTTTTCCATAGCTACCACCTGCTCCGGGGCATTACTTACAAAGCGCTCATTAGATAGTTTTTTCTCTACAGATTTTAAGAACCCTCTGGTATAAGTCAATTCTTCCTTTATTTTTTTTATTTCAGCCTCAACATCTATAGCTCCTGTCACCGGGACAAAATACTCGTTGCTTTTTACTCTAAAGGAAATGGCCCCTTCCGGCGCTGCCGAAATGGCCTCAATAGTATCAATATTTGCCAGTTTTTTAATGATGGCATCCCAACGAGAAGATACTTCCTGAGCATTAAGAGCCTGCAGGTTTAAAGCTTCTTTTAATGGAATATTCTTCTCTTTTCTGATCGTCCTGATACTGGAAATGACCTCCATAGTATAATTAAACTCGGTCAATAGTGTTGGGTCGCATTTTTTACCTTTGGGCCATGAGGAAATTACCAATGCCTCCTCTGGGGTCCGGTCTGACATACATTGCCAAACTTCTTCCGAAAGGAACGGCATAAAGGGATGTAGTATTTTTAAATTCTTTTCAAACAAAGAGATCACTTGTGCATACGTCACCTCATCGATTGGTTGTTGGTAGGCCGGTTTTACGATCTCTAAAAACCAGGAACAGAAATCGTCCCAGATCAGTTTATAAATGGCCATAAGGGCATCTGAGATTCTATATTTAGAAAAATGATCTTCTATCTCCGTTAAGGTCTCATTGAATTTTGCTTCATACCAGGTTACTCCCAGCGCCGCAGCTTCTGGCTGTGGTAGCTTTGTTACCTCCCAGCCTTTAACCAATCTAAAGGCATTCCAGATCTTGTTAGCAAAGTTCTTCCCTTGTTGACAAAGAGATTCATCAAATAAAAGATCGTTCCCTGCAGCTGCGCTAAGCATTAAGCCTACGCGTACCCCATCTGCGCCGTAATCCTCCATCAATTTAAGGGCGTCTGGGGAATTACCCAGTTGCTTAGACATTTTACGTCTTTCCTTATCGCGTACCAGCCCTGTGAAAAAGACATTTTCAAAAGGTCTTGCATCCCTGAACTCATAGCCGGCCACGATCATTCTGGCTACCCAAAAGAATATGATATCTGGTCCTGTGACCAGATCATTGGTAGGATAGTAATAATTCACCTCCTTATTATCGGGTTCCAGGATGCCACCAAAGACGCTAATGGGCCATAACCAGGATGAAAACCAGGTATCTAGCACATCCTCATCCTGCCGAAGGTCATTTATAGTTAAGTTGGATCTTCCTGATTGTTTTTTAGCCAGTTTCAAAGCCTCCTCGGCATTTTCTGCTACTACATAATCCGTTGCACCATCCCCAAAATAAAATGCAGGGATCTGTTGTCCCCACCACAATTGTCGTGAAATATTCCAATCGCGGATATTTTCCATCCAATACTTATAGGTGTTCTCAAACTTTTTTGGAAAAAATTTAACTTCCTGAGTATCCATTACAGCCTTAAGAGCCGGTTTTGCCAGATCTTCCATTTTGAGAAACCACTGGTCCAATAATCGCGGCTCAATGACAGCTTTTGTGCGTTCAGAAGTTCCTACTTTATTGGTATATGCCTCTACTTTGGCCAGAGCTCCCAGCTTTTCGAGCTCTTTTACGATCTCTTTACGTACAACAAATCTATCCTTGTTTTTATAATGAAGCCCATAGGAGTTTAAAGTAGCATCTTCATTAAAGATATCAATAGTCTCCAATCCGTGTTTTTCTCCTAATTTCCAGTCATTTTCGTCATGAGCTGGGGTTACTTTAAGACAGCCGGTCCCAAATTCCATATCCACATATTCGTCCAGAATTATTGGAATTACCCTGTTACAGACCGGCACAATGGCCTTCTTACCATGCAGATGTGCAAAACGTTCGTCATCTGGATGAATACAAATAGCGGTATCTCCCAAGATGGTTTCTGGCCTGGTTGTGGCGATCGTAAGGGAATCCTTGGTCCCTTCTATGGCATAGGAAAGGAAAAATAACTGTCCTTGTTTCTCCTCGTAGATCACTTCTTCATCAGACAGGGTTGTTTTTGCTTCAGGATCCCAATTTACCATCCTGTACCCCTTATAGATAAGTCCTTTCTTGTATAAATCCACAAAAACCTTGATCACTGAAGCAGACATATCATCATCCATAGTGAATTTTGATCTGTCCCAGTCACATGAGCAGCCTAACTTCTTCAATTGTTCAAGAATCACACCCCCGTAAGTGTTCGTCCACTCCCAGGCGTGTTCCAGAAACGCTTCCCTGCTCAGGTCCGACTTTTGAATTCCTTCTTCCCTGAGTTTTGCAACTACTTTTGCCTCTGTAGCGATCGAGGCATGATCCATACCGGGAACCCAGCAGGCATTTTTTCCTAAAAGTCGCGCTCTTCTGATCAAAACATCCTGAAGGGTGTTATTTAACATATGCCCCATATGAAGGATCCCCGTTACATTTGGGGGAGGAATAACTATGGTATAAGGTTCTCTGTCATCTGGAAGAGACTTAAAATACTGGTGTTCCAACCAATATGCATACCACTTGTCTTCTATCTTCTGAGGTTCATATTTTGAAGGTATGTCCATATTTGGTATGATTCTTGACTAATTAAGTTTGAAATCTTGGTTTGTGTTAAAACAGGAGCCCGGATCTTATTTAAAAAGGGCTAAAATCCTGAAATTAAATACGAAACAAAAATAAGTAACGTTAGTAGATAACAAAAGAATTTTGGATGTTGTTACAAATATGCTACATTTGAGATTCCTCAAAAAGTTAAAGTAATGAAAAAAATAGTAGTAGTATTATTTATGGGCCTTATGGCTCTTAGCCTACAAGCTCAAGAAAAAACGGCAAAAATTCAGTTTAAAGCTGAGACCGTAGACTATGGTCAAATTGATAAAGGAAGTGATGGCATTCGTGTTTTTGAATTCACCAATACAGGTGAAGTTCCATTGATCATTAGTAAGGTAAGCTCTAGTTGTGGATGTACCATCCCCAAAAAGCCGGAGCAGCCTATTTTGCCCGGACAAACAGGCGAAATTCAAGTGAAATATGACACAAACAGAGTAGGTCCAATCAGAAAGGCAATTACAGTTATTTCCAATGCTGATACTCCTACAAAAGTTTTAAAGATCAAAGGCGAAGTAAAAGCCATTGACGGAAAATAAGAGTTAGAAAATTTAATAATTTGAAAGACCCTGGCAGAAATGTCAGGGTTTTTGTTTGAAAACGTCTTTTAAAGTAAAGGAGAACGTTAGGTCCTTATTGAAGCGTTCTATCAGTACCCGAACTTTTTTACCTTCTTTTTCATTGATCATATTCAAGACCTCCTGTAGTTTATACTTATGGATCCGTTTGCCATTTACGGCCAGGATGATATCTCCTTCCCTTAGGCCTGCCTCTTCGGCAGGGCTGCCTGCTCTTATTCCTGAAACTATGATCTCCGGAACCAAACTTAAGCGCGTTCTGTTTTCCATAAGAATTTGCACGTCCCCAAAGGATCGTTCATCATTTTTCACTACCCCACGGGAATCAGTTATACGTTCTGCAATATAACGCACCCCATTGTGCTGTAATTCCAAACCGCTCATATTAAATTTAAAAGGCGCTTTAAAATTGCTGTTCTTTCTTAGGTGAACTTCATTTTCTGAATAATTGAAGACTATATTGAATCTTCTTAAGATCTCACCCCCAACAGTTCCATTCCTGTCCCCATGATCTTTTATACTGCTAAAAGAATACATATCCGGAAATGCCGCCTTTGCATCTTTAAGAAGGAAATTTCCCAGTTTAACGCTTCGCACCTTAGTTCTTTTACCAAATATATTGCCGTTAAGACCTTTGCCCAAATAGTCAACATAGTGCTTTGGCGGAACATTTATTCCTTTATCCAGATCCTGAAACAACCATACTGCATCACTACTCCCTGTATCTACAAGCAATTTAACAGATACATTTTCCTCGTCATCAAAGCTTA
>CBDUON010000027.1:0-21647 GCA_965368835.1 uncultured Eudoraea sp.
CCATTAGTGCCGGTAACACCTACTAATTTTAAGTTCCTGGATGGATTTCCATAAAAATTGGATGCCATAATAGCCAAGGCCTTTTTGGAATCTTCAACTTCAATATAACTGACCTCATTAATGAGTTCTTCGGGCATTGTTTCACAAACAATAGAATTTGCCCCCAGATCAATTGCCTTTTTTATATAGGTATGACCATCAGATTGCGTTCCCTTTATAGCCACAAACACATCGTCTAATGACACAGAGCGCGAATCAAAACAAATGTTGTTCACCAGCTTTGCCGTGGTACCACTAACCGCTGTTAATCCAACTCCATATAATATGTCCTTTAAGGATGTCATGATAGGTCTAATACAATTTTTGATACCTTACTTAATGCCGTACCCTGGGTGATCGATTGTTTTTTTACTTTGCCATTTCCTTTTATTTCTACCTTTAAGCCAAGATTTTCAAGGATTGAGACGGCATCCATACCACTCATACCTTTTAGATCAGGCATGGTAGTTAACGCTTTGCTCGACTCCTCAAAATAGTCTTCATAGGCATCATCTAATACTTGATTAAAAGGCTCCAAAGACGCTACTTCGTCTATCAAAGGATTGTTTGCATATATCTTCTGAGCAATAGATTTAAAAACCGGACCTGAAACATCGGCGCCATAATACCCTACGCTCTTGTCTGGTTCATGTATCACTACAATACAAGAATACTTAGGATCGTCTGCCGGGAAATACCCCGCAAAAGTTGAGATGTATCTCAGTTTGTCCGGATCTTTCCCAACGTAGTTCTTTTGAGCAGTACCAGTTTTACCGGCCATGGAAAAGTTAGGTGCATAAAGCCGATGCCCTGTCCCATGTTTCTTCTCCACTACATTCTTGAGTAGTTGCTGCACTTTATGCGCTGTTTCTTCCGAACAAATTGCCGGATTGATCACTTCCTTTTCAAACTTCCGGATGGTTGTGTTCCATTCTTTCACCTCTTTTATCAATCTGGGTCTTAAAAGTTCCCCATCGTTGGCGATTGCATTATAAAAAGCTAAGGTTTGTAATGGTGTTAAGGATACCTCATACCCATGTGACATCCAGGCCAGGGAAATTCCAGACCATCCTTTGTCTCCCGGATTACGGATCACTGGTTTCCCCTCTCCTTTAATAGGAAGGTCTAATTCTTTATGAAGACCCATCTTCATTAGTCTGTTTACAAAAACCTGTGGCTTATCCTTGTAGTTATTATGAATCATTTTTGCGAAAGCAGTATTGGAGGAAACCTCAAAAGCGGTGCCTACAGAGATCTTCCCATAGCCTCCGTGTTTTGAATCGCGGACAGTACGGTCATACAGCTTCCATTTACCTTTTTCGGTATCAATGACACTACTGGTATCTATTACCTTGTCTTCCAGGGCGGCAACAAGTGACATTAGTTTAAAGGTAGAACCGGGCTCATTAGATTCGCCAATAGCATAATTCAACCTTTCATAATACTTGTTGTTTTCGGTCCTTCCCAAGTTTGATATGGCCTTGATCTCACCTGTCTTGGTTTCCATAACGATCACACAGCCGTGATCTGCCTTATATTTTTCCAATTGTCCCAGAAGAGCATGATGTGCAATATCCTGTATATTAATGTCTATGGTAGAAATTACATCGTAACCATCCTTAGGCTCTATGATATTGTCTAACCCAATTGGCTTCCATTGTCCCTTGGCAATTTTTTGTTTTAGACGCTTCCCTTCCTTCCCTCTTAAATACTGGCCAAAAGCACCTTCTAATCCTACACGGGTGGCATAGCCGTTTTCATCGAAACGCTCATAGCCCACACTGCGTTCTGCGATCTTACCCAAGGGATGTTCACGCACCGTTTTCTGATCTACAATAAGTCCTCCACGGTAAGGTCCCATATTAAATAGTGGAAATTCTTTTACACTTATGTACTGGGAATAGTCAAGATTTCTGGCAATTAAAGCATACCTGTTTTTATTAGTTTTTGCCTTGCGTAAAAGTTTCTCAAAATGTGAGGAAGGCTTGTGTAACAATCCACCCAACTTAACTGCAAGCGGAATAACTAAATTTTTAAAATCCTCATCCTTTACGGTTACTGCATCAAACCGTATGGTGTATTTTGAGACCGAGGTAGCAAGTAAACTCCCATCATCAGAATACAGATTACCCCTGTTCGGTGGTATGGTAAACATCTTCTCCGTACGCTTCATGGCCAGGGCCTTGTACTTGTCGCCATGCACCATTTGAATAGAAACCAGTTTAAACAAAACGAGTCCCGCAAAGAGGAATAAGCCCCCTGAAACGAGATACAACCTGGTTAATATGTGTTTACTGGAAAAGGCCATTTACGGATTTTCAGATTTTACTTTGATTTTCTTTGGAGGTGTTTCAGAGGGGAGCAATCCTTCCTCTGCCACGGTGAGACGAATAGTAGACTCTAGTTTTAGTCTTTGCACATCAGATCGCATATCTACAAATTCACTTCGCAATTCCTTTACCTCCTCATTTAAAGCTGCCAGGCGGTGTACCTTCCTGTCAGCACTATGAGAACTGGCAATCATAACGGTAGCCAAAAAGGAAGCGAAGATCAAAAAGAGCCAATTTTTTGGGGCATCGCCACTTACAAGAAATTTTCCTTTTAAGATGGCAACAAATCCGTTTTTCATATCTGTTCCTACTATTTAAATGCGTTCTGCTATTCTAAGTTTTGCACTTCGTGCCCTACTATTTTGTTTTATCTCCTCTTTTGCCGGCACTATCAGATTCCCAATTTTTTTGAAAGGAGTAAGTGGTGCACCATAAAAATCTTTTTCTACCTCTCCCTCAAACTTTCCCATTTGAATAAATCTTTTTACCAAACGGTCTTCCAGGGAATGGTAACTAATAATACTCAGCCTTCCTCCCTTGTCTAGCAGCAATGGTGTTTGCATTAAAAACTCCTTGATTGCTTCTAGTTCCTGATTCACTTCTATTCTGATGGCCTGATAGATCTGAGCCAAAATCTTATGTTCCTTATGGGCAGGCAAAAAACGTTTCAAAACCTCCTTAAGCTCTGTTGATGTCTTAATAGGTTGATTCTCTCTTGCCGAAATTATTTCAGCGGCCATGGCCTCTGCATTTCTCAACTCACCATATTCAAAAAGCACCCTTCGTAACTGTTTATGCCCATATTGATTGATCACCTCATAGGCAGAAAGCTCATTTCGCTTGGACATCCTCATATCTAGTTCTGCTTCAAAGCGAGTGGAAAACCCCCGTTCTGCACTGTCGAACTGATGTGAAGAGACTCCAAAATCTGCCAGGATCCCATCTACTTTCTTTATGCCATAGAACTTTAAAAACTGACCCAGATACCTGAAATTTTCATTGATCAAGGTAAACCGGTCATCCTGTATTTCATTTGCTACTGCCTCCTCATCCTGGTCAAAGGCAATCAATCTGCCCGCTTCTCCCAGTTGCTTCAGGATCTCTCTGGAATGTCCTCCACCCCCAAAGGTGATATCCACATAGACCCCATGTTCTTTTATGCCAAGTCCTTCAACAGACTCTTTCAGCAATACGGGGTTATGATACTTCATCACCATCTTCACCCATTACCTCTTCAGCCAATTCTGCAAAGTTTTCTGCAGTGTCATCCAGCACTTTCTCATAGCTGTCTTTATCCCAGATCTCAATGATATTAATGGCCGAACTCAATACCACCTCCTTGGTTATCCCTGCTACAGCAATCAGATTCTTTGGTATCAGGAGACGCCCGGTAGCATCAATTTCAACGGGTTTAACACCTGCCGAAAACCTTCTTATAAAATCGTTGTTCTTTTTCTTAAAGCGGTTCTTTCTGTTCATCTTCTCCATTAGCAAATTCCATTCTTCCATGGGATACAATTCCAAACATGGTTGGAACACAGAACGCTTTATTACGAAACCCTTATTTATTACAGGAGCCATTTGATTTTTTAGGGTCACAGGGATCATTACCCTGCCCTTTACATCGGCCTTACAATCATATGTTCCAATGAAACTGATCATCTGTATCTGGTTGGTCTTTCGTATATAAACTCAAATATATATAAATTATTACCACTATTTACCACAAATTACCACTTTGTTGATAAAAATGACCACTTTTACCCCATTACAACTTAAATTGGCAACTTTATGGAAATACTCCACATCTATGGAGATGGTAGAATTATCCCTTTGGGATAATAAAAACGCATTCCCATAACTCAATTAAATGGCGGCATATGTGGATAATGCCTATATTTGCCAACTGACAACAGAAGCTGTCCTGCATGGAGAAAAACATAAAGACCGACGGTAAATACAAGTATATAGAGGTAGGTGAAGGAACCCCAATGATCATACTTCACGGCCTTATGGGCGGTTTAAGTAATTTTGAAGGGGTAACCAGCCATTTTCCTCAATTAGGGTATCAGGTTTTGGTCCCGGAATTGCCTATTTACAGTATGCCAATGCTTAAAACCAATGTCAAGAATTTTGCAAAATTCCTGGAACGTTTTATTGAACACAAAGGCTTAAAGGATGTCATTCTTTTAGGGAATTCACTCGGAGGTCATATTGGTCTGCTACATACTAAACTGTATCCGGAAATGGTGAAAGCCCTTGTTATTACAGGGAGTTCCGGCCTTTATGAAAGTGCGATGGGCGATGGTTACCCCAAACGCGGCGACTACGAATTCATTAAAAAGAAAGCACAGGATGTCTTTTATGATCCTGCTGTTGCAACCAAGGAGATGGTAGATGAAGTATTTGCCACTGTCAATGACCGTATGAAGCTTATTAAAACCTTGGCGATCGCTAAAAGTGCCATACGTCATAATATGTCAAAAGACTTGCCTCATATGCATACTCCCACCTGTATTATCTGGGGTGAAAACGATGCCGTTACACCACCTAATGTGGCAAAGGAATTTCATGAACTTTTACCAGATTCGGATCTTTTTTGGATCAAAGAATGTGGTCATGCGCCCATGATGGAACACCCCAATGAATTCAATGAGGTGTTGGAAAAATGGTTGGCAAAACGAAATTTCTAAGGAGCGTACGTCATGAAAATAAAGTCGGCCGACTTTGTAGTAAGCAATACCAATGTTGCCCAATGCCCATCAGAGCCCATACCTGAATACGCTTTTATTGGCAGGTCTAATGTGGGGAAATCTTCTTTGATCAACATGTTGACTGAACGCAAATCCCTTGCCAAAACTTCGGGAAGACCCGGCAAAACTCAGCTTATCAATCATTTCAAGATCAATAACAACTGGTTTTTAGTGGACCTACCTGGATATGGATATGCGCGCGTTTCCAAAAAGGACAAGAAGACCTTTCAAAAATATATAACTGATTATTTTCTTGAACGAAAACAGCTTTTAAGTGCTTTTGTGCTGGTAGATATTCGTCATGAACCACAACCAATCGATCTTAAATTCATGGAATGGCTAGGAGAACAGTCCATCCCTTTTTCCATTATTTTCACCAAGGCCGATAAACTCAAACCCAAAGCCATTCAGAGAGATGCAGAGGCTTATCTAGCCGCCATGACCAATGATGTCTGGGAACAAGCTCCTCCACATTTCATTACTTCTTCAACACATGCCCTGGGCAGGGAGGAAATTTTAGAATATATAGATGGGATCAATAAGACGTACCATCAGGAACAAAAAAAATAACGCGGCGCACACTCAACCATCACTACTTTAAGAGCCAGAACTCACCATCTTTTTTTGGATGGCATCTATAAGTTCTTGCGTTTCGTTAAGGGTATTCAGCTCAGGGGTTGCCATAAATATATCAATGTCATGCCCCGTAACCTCCAGGATTATTGGAAATGTATATGCCGGCATAAATTTGGAAGCATAGGACTTAAGAAACTCATCTTTGTGCAAGAATTCCATTTCGAGCTTATGATCCTGGCGAAATTTCTTCCAGAGCGATTTTTCTGTGAATGTTCCGAAGGTTAGTTCACAAAGTCGGCATTCGTAGGTACTCGGATTAATTATCTTGTGCGCAATATCTAACAGGTTATTTTTAATTCCCGAATCTGCATTATAAACAAACACTAACTTTTTAATTGGATCTTTAATCACACCTATTACTTTTATATTCTACATGGTGCCATACCATATATTACTGTTATTGGACGAACGGCATATCACTTCCTTACGTCAAAGGATTTAAAATATAAATGGTTTAGAAAATGAAAAAAGTTATACATAGAGCTGCCAGCAGAGGACATGCCAATCTCGGGTGGCTGAATAGTTATCACACTTTTAGCTTTGGAAATTACCATGACCCAGATCGTATGAATTTTGGGGTCTTACGCGTTTTAAACGATGATGAAGTTGATCCGGGTATGGGTTTTGGAACACATCCTCATAACAATATGGAGATTATATCCATTCCCATTGAAGGGGATTTGGAACATAAGGATAGCATGGGTAATACCACGGTGATAAAGCAGGGCGATATTCAAGCCATGAGTGCCGGCACCGGAGTTAGTCACAGTGAACGGAATAAGAACCGGGACAAAAAAGTGAAATTTCTTCAAATATGGGTATTGCCAAACAAAACTAATGTGACGCCCAGGTATGACCAGATAACCTTAAAACCAGAAAGTCTGAAAGATCAATTTTTTCAGATCATCTCCCCGAATGCGGAAGATGGAGAAATTTGGATCCATCAGGATGCATGGTTTCATTTGGGTGAATTCAAGAAAGGCTCCAGGATCACTTACAGCGTAAAGAATAATCAAAATGGGGTATACGTTTTTCTCCTCACGGGAAGTTGTACGGTTGCAGGGGAATCTTTATTACCGCGTGATGGAATGGGTGTGTGGGAAACAGATGTCCTCGAATTTGAAATGCTTTCCGCCAGTAAGATTCTACTTATGGAAGTACCCCTTGCAAATTAATGGAAGCTAAAATCTAAGATTTCAATTCTAGTTTTTCTGCAAAATACTCGCAAAAATCCTTCATGGTAGCCGTCATTTTTTCGTCTTGGGTGGCCTTCATAAAAGTGTCGGACAGGGCTACAAGGGTTTGATGAAAGAAGATCTTCATCTCATCTAAAGGCATATCCTTGGTCCATAAATCAATCTTCAAAGATTCCTTATTCTTACTGTCCCACACAGATAACAGCATAGCCTTGGCATCTTCGTCTACTATGCCACCATCCTGGGCAGACCAGGTCAATTTTTCCGGGATCCTATTCTCATCAAGCGCTATCCTTAAGGATATTTCTGAGGTTTCTTGCTGGGCCATAGTCTTACTTCTTAGGTTTGTAATTTGCTTCTTTAAAAATGGTCTCGGCTGGTAAATTCCATAATTCCTGTACCGGAATATCAGTTTTTTCCATAAAGGCCCTAACGATCTGCCAGCCCATATATCTCCCTAGCCTTCCCGGCGATTCATTATCTAACTCTAATCTGAATTTAGAAAATGGTGCAGGATCCAGAAAACGTGGTCCTAACTCCGGGTCCGTACTATACAGAAGTTCGCGTTCAATAAAGTAGCGCCATATTTGCTCTTCATTAGCCTGCGCCCAATTATATTCCCCTTCATCATATCCTATTTTCTGACTATCTGTTTGCCAGGTTAACAATAGGTCCTTTAAATAGAGCTCCTTGCCATAATAGACCATCTGTGCTAAAAATGAGCGATCTCTCGGATAGGAGATCACCTTTTTCGAAAATGCACTTACGATATCACTTTCCAGATATTGCCTGTCTAAGCCTTTGGAAATATAACGGTCTATACCCTGATAAAACCGATGATTCCTGCCAAGGTAATTATCAACCCCAATCAATAGCAGCGTATCTGCCAAGATGATCCTGTTTTCGTAATCTACATCTGTGGTAAGAGTCACAACGGTGGGAGTGGACTGGGCCGGAAAATAATAGGCGATATGTTTAAACAACAAAGTAATCCCTTCCTGTTCTTCACTAAAATTGGCAAAGGCACTGTCTACAGCCTGTCTTAATTCTATCTGTAGCGTGTCCTGTATTTTAGCGATCCATACACTATCTGAATATTGCGCAGGAAAAAAGTACGGATACTTTGCTTTAATATCTGCTAAATTCTCTGGAGTAGTCTCAGCAAATTCTTGATCAAAACGAAGTACCTTTACTTCCAATGGCAAATTGGCAATGGCTTCTGGCACTTCTTTGTCTTTTTTGCATGCCGCTGTAAGACAAAGCATGCAAAATACCCAAAATGTTGTTCTGTACATGGAAAGTTCTCCTTTAACTGTTTTATTATTCCGTTTGCAGAGGTTATTTTTACGGGGCCAAAGTTACAGTATTTCAATTTAAATAAAGTGGAACATGCAAACAGATAAAGTAGTAGATCATATTGTTGAATGGTTAAAAGACTACGCTACCAATGCAAAGATGAATGGTTTTGTTATTGGCATCTCTGGTGGCATAGATTCTGCTGTCACTTCAACCCTTTGTGCGCGTACCGGTCTGGATCTTTTGTGTCTGGAAATGCCAATCCATCAGGGCAACAAACAGGTAACACGTGCTGATCTTCATATAAAATGGCTACAAAAACACTATCCCAATGTAAGCAGGCAACCGGTAGACCTTACTCCTGTTTTCGATAATTTGGTAGAAGCGCTGCCAAAAGTGGATAACGAATCAGAACGGCAAATGTCTCTTGCTAATACCCGTGCCAGATTGCGTATGACCACCCTCTACTATTTTGCGGCACTTTTACGTTATCTCGTTGCCGGTACCGGCAACAAAGTAGAAGATTTTGGGATCGGATTTTACACCAAGTATGGAGATGGTGGTGTAGATCTTAGTCCAATTGCTGACCTCCTAAAGACCGAAGTATATGAAATAGGCTCCTTTCTTGGGGTTCATAAGTCCATACTGATGGCGCCTCCAACAGATGGTTTGTGGGGCGACCATAGAACAGATGAAGATCAAATAGGTGCTTCCTACCCTGAATTGGAATGGGCCATGGCAATGGTAGCTGAAGGAAAACATTTACATGACTTCGAAAACAGGGAAGCAGAAGTATTTCAAATTTACACGAAGTATAATTCAGCTAATAAACATAAGATGATTCCTATACCAATTTGTAAGATTCCTATGACACTAAAATAACCGATCATCTAGAAATCAGGCATTTAAGACGAATATGCTGTTATAAATTGCAGTAAAACCATAAAAAAAATACAGTTTTGCCTTAGAATTTAGATATAAAAACCTTACATTGCATGCTAGGGTTATGCGTAAAAACATGACGCGCTATCTAGAAAAACCAACTAATGATTAAAATTTTAATTGCCGACAACCATCCCATTGTCCGCCTGGGTATTAAAGAAGTCCTCAATACAGTCCCAGATTTTGACGTTTTAGGTGATGTATCAACAACAACTGAACTTTTCAAATTTTTATCGAATTCCGTACCAGATGTAGTAATTCTGGAGATGGATATTCCTGAGATCAATGGAATAGCCACTTTGAGAAAGATCAAAAAGGAATTTCCAGAGGTAAAAGTTCTAATCTACAGCGGACAGTCTGAGGACGTGTACGCATTGAGCACCATAAGAGCAGGTGCCTTTGGATATCTTTCCAAGAACTCCGAATTAGACTACATAATCAGTGCAGTTAAAAAAGTGAGCCAGGGAAAGATGTTTATTACAAACGAATTGGCGCAACGCCTTGCATTCGACGAAGGAACTCAAAAACAACGTAGATTTTTCAGAAAACTTTCAACCAGGGAAGTAGAAGTGCTTAAACTGCTCGCAAGCGGTAAACGCAACAAAGATGTTGCCGAGGGACTTAATTTAAATGAAAAGACCGTCAGCACCTATAAATCCCGATTAATGAAGAAATTAAATGTAGATAATCTGGTAGACCTATTGCAACAAGCAAAAGCATTGGAACTCTATTAGACTCAATAACCAAACTTAGAAAAACCCTCTGAACTTTCAGGGGGTTTTTTAATGGGGATAATCAACTTCTTTTTTAGATTTTCAAGGGTTTTTAGGAAAGAACCCTATTTAGCTTGCTGTTTAACAATTTATTCAATTGCAGGTAATTCACAATCTCTTCCAAAACCTCCCGGTTATCATCTGTCTGGTCCTCTGTATTTTGCTGTAAGACATTGATCCTTTTTTTGATGAGATAACAACGTAAGGTGAGGATGGTTTCACTTACTAATTGAGAAATTGAGGTAGCTTTTACCTTGGGATAAATGTCCTTGCTTTCCCAATTATGTAGTCTGTATTTTTCCTCCTCCATCAAAATAGAGGAAATATTATTTACAAGTTCCTGATCTAATTCATTTAAAAAAGTAGCAATACTAAAATCTTCTTTTTCATTCAGGGTTTCCATAAGGCTGTAATAGATCTTTCTGAAATGCTCATGTGTCATTTCAATCTCATCTTCCTGCAGATCTAAATAGATTTTTTCATACACACGTGCATCCACGCGTTCGGGTTCCAGGACAAGGTCTCCATCTTCATTTTCTTTGAGGATCAGGTCTTCAAACTGCTGTTCTTCATTTCCATAAAGCAACAAGATCTCAATGATCTTTCGCTCCAACTCATATTGCACATCTACCTTCGTTTCTCTCTGAGTCTCACGAATCACTTCGAAGGCTTTTTGCTCTTTCTTTTCCTGTTTGCTAGCCTCTGTATATGTTTTTTTACTGATCTGAGCCAGGGTGTTGAACAAAACCTCCTCAGAGATGTTCATCATAACTGCACACTGCTGAATATAGAGTTCGCGTTTAATACGATCCGGGATCTTGGCAATACTGCCAACAATATCGCGTATGGTATCTGCTTTCTTAATGGGATCGTTGGCGGCATCCTCTGCCAGTAATGAGGTCTTAAATTGAATAAAATCCTTGGCTTGTTCCTCCAGGTATAGGACAACCTCTTCATATGAATTGTTCTTAGCAAAACTATCCGGATCTTCTCCTTCCGGGAAAGTACAGATACGCACATTCATTCCCTGTTCCAGAATAAGATCTATTCCACGAAGTGATGCACGTAAACCAGCTGCATCCCCATCAAACAAGACAGTAATATTACTGGTCAACCTATTGATCATCCGGATCTGATCCGCTGTGAGGGCAGTACCACTAGAAGCTACTACATTGTGAATCCCACGCTGATGCAGCTGAATGACATCTGTATATCCCTCCACAAGGAAACAATTGTCCTCCTTTGCGATTGCCTGTTTAGCATAATAAATGCCGTATAGAACTTTGCTTTTATGGTAGATCTCGCTTTCAGGAGAATTCACATACTTGGCAGCCTTCTTATCACTGCTAAGGATTCGTCCTCCAAATCCAAGCACCCTTCCACTTAATGAATGGATAGGGAATAAAACCCTTCCCTTAAAACGATCAAATTTTCTGGATTGTCCTGGACGTGAAGTATCCTCTTTTACAATACTAAGTCCAGTTTTCTCTAAGAAAGTGAGCTGATAGCCATTTTCCAGGGCATGGTTCGTAAAAGCATCCCATTCATCTAGTCCATACCCCAAACCAAACTTTCGAATGGTCTCTTCTGTAAAGCCTCTCTCTTTAAAATAACTAAGCCCTATGGCCTTTCCGGGTTCTGTATTCCACAAAACATCTGCAAAATATCCCTGCGCAAATTCCGAAACAAGATACAAGCTCTCCCGTTCATTGGCCTGTTCTTTTTGCTCATTGCTTTGTTCCGTTTCCTCTACTTCTATCTGATATTTCTTCGCCAGATATTTAATGGCCTCCGGATAGGTAAAATGTTCGTGCTCCATTAAAAAAGCGACCACATTACCCCCTTTACCGCTGCTGAAATCTTTCCAGATCTGCTTTACCGGTGAAACCATAAAACTGGGAGAACGTTCATCTGTAAACGGACTTAATCCTTTGAAGTTGGAACCCGACTTTTTTAAACTTACAAAATCGCCAATGACCTCCTCTACGCGGGCAGTTTCATACACCTGGTCTATTGTGTTTTTTGCGATCAAAGCTTAACAGTTACAGAACGTTAAAAATACATAAACAGGGACGGTTTAAAAAACAAATCCCTGTTTTAAAAATGATTTATCGTAGCAAATATGATCCCGGAATATACCTGACTATTATTTCCTAGTCCAGATCGAATCTTAGACCAAATGAGATATTCCTTTGTTCTGTGGTGGCGTCCTTAAATATGGGATTCAGATCGTATTTTGTATAGAGCAAAATCCCATCTATGCCCATATAGGCACCCAGGCCATATACAAGATCACTTGTGTTGTACCCACGTTTAAGTTTGTCCTTTGCCCGTTCTCCATCGCGATCGTATTTTAATTTTTGGCGGGCACCCAAATTTAATCCGCCATATGCTCCTATTCCAATTCGGAACTGATTTCGAATCGAATATCTTATTTTACTATCTGTTTTGGTGAATTTAGACGGCCCAAACTCAAGATAAAGAGGCACCACAAGATTATCCATCCGCAATTTTGACTTTTTGAGATCTACATCAAAGGTCTCCAGAGTGGTCTCCGAGCCGGTGTTTACAAAATATTGATTGTCCTTTGGTTGTAATCCATTGAATTGAAGGGAAATACCATAACTAAATCTCATAAAATTAGAATTCTTAAATACCCTTGTACGCCATGCCATCCCAATCTCAAAAAATCGGCTCCCCCCTAATTCATAGGGAGAATCACCTAAGGATTGCCCATCAATAATGGCATTATTTAAACCAAAGGCAAGGACCATATCAGAATAAGTTCTTCTGTCATATACAACAGGCTTTTTCTTGTTGCCATCCGAATATTTAACTCCAAATAGCACACCATTGTTAAGATCCTTTGCTCCAAAGCCAATTTCAATTTTTGATATATCAGAATCATTTATAGAATCGAATAGAACTTCTCCTTCATTACGATCTAACAAAGCGATAGTATTGTCTAGTATGGCCAGTTTATTCTCAATGTTCAGCGCTCTTTTTTTGGCCGCTTCCTGCTTTAGATCCCTGGCCTCTTCCAAAGTGATCTCTCCTCTTTTTTGACGCTGTATGATCTCCTCTACCTCCTGTTTCAAGGCTTCTTTTTCTCTAAATGTCACTCGCTCTTTTTGCTGCTTTAATGAATCTATCTGTTGTTGCACTGCTGTCTGAGCACTAAGACTTTGAGCAAGGAAAAAAATAATGAGCCCCAAGGTTACTTTTGTTAATGTTGTCATGATTCTTGTGTTTTTGATGAATGATTGATGAATAAACTTCTCCTGTCCTCATAGATCAGTATGAAGAAAATAATTCTAAAATATATGTTGATTACTCGTTGCGATAGGCAATGGCCGACCTTACTTTTACATAGCCATCTTTCAATTTTTCAAACAACTGATCTCTCAAAGATCTGTTGAGTTCGTTTTCCACGTCAGTCAAGAGGGCCAGGGCATCCACTGCCTGAGATTCACCTAACACCTGCTCTCCCAGCAGTTCTTTCTGAGCCATTCTTAATAATGAATCCACGGCAGCGTCACTTACCGCTCCCTGAGTTTGCTCTAAAATAGTGACCTGGGTCATCACCTCTGCAATTTTGGTATCTACCTTCTCAAGGGAAACAAAGTCTTCCACCATTTTTTCTTCCCGTAATTTTCGTTGTTCAACATGCTGTACCAGCACCTCATTAGCTCCTTGAATTTTCTCTTGCAAAGGATCCTTTTGTACTATCACAGCTGCATTCTCAGTTTGCTCTGCTATAGATTCCTGAATTTTTAATTCATCAGGAACATCTGCATTTTTTTCTGTAGTATTCACTACCTCCTCAGAGGGAGTTACCTCAGTATTAGGTTGGGTCAAAAAAAATATTGAAACAAATAAAATCCCAATAAAACTGGCTGCTATTCCATACGCCCAATATCCCTTTTTATTCACTTCTGAAGGAGATCCCAGCTGATCTTCTATCTTACTCCAGGCATTTTCAGAAGGCGCCATAGTACGCTTATGCAACACCTCTTTAATTTTCTTCTCTACACTATCCTTAGCCATGATTTACTTCTTTTTTGTTACGATTGCCCCTCTTTTGCTATTGCCAATTTGCTAATTCTTTGTTGTAAATAATTTCGTGCTTTAAAAAGTTGTGATTTTGAAGTACTCTCCGAAATATCCAGCATCTTTGCTATTTCCTTGTGTTTATACCCTTCAACAACATAAAGCACAAAGACCATTTTATAACCTTCCGGCAAAGAATCTACCAGCACTTGTACTTCAGATGCCTGTAATGTAGATTCCATAAATACAGTTTCTTCAGCGCCCAGATCTAATTGATCTGAATCAAAGACCACAAATTGATTTTTCCTCAGGTAGGAGATCGATTCCCGGATCATGATCCTGCGAACCCATCCTTCAAAACTGCCTTCATTTCGGAAAGTATGCAACCCTTTAAAGACTTTAACAAACCCACTAATCATCACATCTTCTGCAAAATGTTGGTCTTTTACATATTGCCTGCAAACAGATAACATCTTAGGGGCAAACTTCTCATAAAGCACACGTTGGGCATTTCTGTCCCCTTTCAATGCTTTTTTTAGCATCCTCTTTTGGTTCTCATACAATGAAATGATCTTCATTAAGTGTGGTCTTCTATTATTATAGACGAACTAGACATCAAAAACGTTGCCTCAGGGTGTAGAAATTTTAATATTTTTTAAATCGGAGGTCGATCAATTACTTTTTTCGATCTACAACATAGTTCACCATTAACTGCAAGGCGGCTTTATATGGCGATTCTGGATAGGTGTCCAGGAGTTGAAGCGCTTCTTCCTGATAAGCATGCATTTTCCTTTCTGCATATTCTAAACCTCCTTTATCCTTAACAAATTGAATAACTTCTTTGACCCTTTTCTTGTCTCTGTTGTGATTCTTTATTGAGTTGATAAGCCACCGTTTTTCTTTTTTAGTAGCATTATTTAGAGCATAAATTAAGGGGAGTGTCATTTTCTGTTCCTTGATATCGATCCCCGTGGGTTTACCTATCTGGGTATCACCATAGTCAAAAAGGTCATCTTTTATCTGGAAGGCCATTCCGCAGAGTTCTCCAAACTTCCTGAAGGTCTCTACATGGGCGGAATCTGGTTGTACAGAACATGCACCTAAGCTGCAACAAGCGGCAATAAGTGTGGCTGTTTTTTGACGTATGATCTCGTAATAGACAGTTTCGTCTATATCTAAGCGTCTTGCTTTTTCTAATTGTAATAATTCTCCTTCGCTTATCTCTCTGATAGCTACTGAAATGATCTTTAACAGATCAAAATCCCCATGCTCTACAGATAATAACATGCCTTTAGAAAGGAGATAATCCCCTACCAAAACGGCGATCTTGTTCTTCCAAAGAGCATTGATCGAAAAGAAACCTCGGCGCTTATAACTTTCATCTACTACATCATCATGCACCAAGGAAGCCGTATGAATTAGTTCAATGACCGAAGCACCTCTATAGGTACGCTCATTTACCTCTCCATTGTTTACCAGTTTGGCTGTGAGAAACACAAACATAGGCCGCATTTGCTTCCCTTTCCGGTTCACAATATAATAGGTGATCCTGTTTAGAAGCGCAACTTTAGACGACATGGATTCAAAGAATTTTTGCTCAAAGAGCTCCATTTCCTTGCTAACAGGTTCCTTTATTTGTGATACGATTTTCAATGAAGTGAGTTTGCTACAACTATCTTAGTATTGCTTTAAAATTAGGTAAAAATTGCCACGCACTTGGTTAGAGCGTACTTTAAATTATTCCATTCACCTTTATACAATTTCGCTTATGGCAGTTAGGCTATGATTTGTTTGCCAATTGTCCACAGGCCGCATCAATATCTTTTCCACGAGAACGCCTTACAGTAACAGTGATCCCATTCTTTTCCAGGGTATTCACATATAAGTTTATTGCAGTTTCTCCTGCTTGCTGAAAGACTCCGTCATCTATAGGATTGTATTCTATCAGATTCACTTTTGAAGGAGCAAATTTGCAAAAATCAACCAGGGCATCTACATCTTTCTGACTATCATTGATCCCTTCCCAGACTACATATTCATACGTAATCCTGCTTTTTGTCTTTTGATACCAATAAACCAACGACTCTCTTAAGTCGGCCAGTGTAAATGTCGCATTAAAAGGCATAATAGAGGTGCGTATTGTATCGATCGCAGAGTGCAGGGAAACTGCCAATTTAAATTTCACTTCATCATCGGCCATTTTGCGAATCATCTTTGGCACCCCGGAAGTAGAGACTGTGATCCGTTTAGGAGACATCCCCAATCCTTCACTCCCTGTGATCTTTTCGATAGACTTCAATAAATTGTTATAGTTCATCAAAGGTTCTCCCATCCCCATAAAGACAATATTGCTAAGGGGTCTATTGTGATATAGTCTGCTCTGACGATCAATGGCCACAACCTGATCATAGATCTCATCCGGATTTAGGTTCCGCATTCTTTTTAGTCGGGAAGTGGCACAAAATTTACAATCCAAACTGCAGCCAACCTGACTAGAAACACAGGCCGTAGTTCTTGTTTTGGTAGGAATTAAAACCGATTCTACAATTAGTCCGTCGTGCAAGCGCACCGCGTTTTTAATTGTTCCGTCTGAACTGCGCTGCATTTTATCTACCTTGATGTGGTTGATCACATATTGATCCATCAGCATGGCCCTGGTCTCCTTAGAGAGATTGGTCATGTCCTCAAAGGAATGCGCACCTTTCTTCCACAACCATTCAAACACCTGGTCTCCCCTATAGGCGTTGTCCCCACTTTCCTTGAAAAAGGATCTGAGTTCTTCCCTGCTTAAGGCCCGGATGTCTTTCTTTTGAATGGTATCCATGTTTAAAAATAAGAAATCCTGCTCCCCCAAGCGAATATTGGTGGCGCAGGATCTTGTAACTATTAGTTGAATTAAATGATCAGCATGGCATCACCATAGGAATAAAAACGGTATCCTTCAATGATGGCTTCCTTGTATGCTCGTTTCATCAGATCGTGTCCCATAAATGCAGAGACCATCATTAACAAGGTAGATTTTGGTAAATGAAAATTAGTAACCATTGCATTGGCGATACTAAACTCATAGGGAGGAAAGACAAATTTGTTTGTCCAGCCATCAAAGGTATTTAGCATATGCTTAGAAGACACTGCACTTTCCAGGCCTCTCATTGCTGTTGTCCCAACCGCACAGATTCTTCGTTTATTGTTTTTGGCGTTGTTTACAATTTCAGTTGCTTTCTCATCGATCACCAACTCTTCACTATCCATCTTATGTTTGGAAAGATCCTCTACCTCTACCGGATTAAAAGTACCCAAACCAACATGCAGGGTTACCTCAGCAAATTTGATCCCTTTAATTTCAAGTCTTTTTAAAAGGTGTTTTGAGAAATGTAGCCCGGCAGTTGGTGCCGCTACTGCACCTTCATGTTTGGCATAAATTGTCTGATACCTATGTTCGTCAGACGCCTCTACATCGCGCTTAATGTATTTTGGCAAGGGGGTCTGACCTAATTCACGCAGTTTTCTTCTAAAATCGATATAAGCACCATCATACAAGAAACGCAGGGTACGTCCTCTGGAAGTGGTATTGTCTATCACCTCAGCAACCAGACTCTCATCTTCGCCAAAATAAAGTTTATTACCTATCCTGATCTTACGTGCAGGATCTACCAAGACATCCCAAAGTCGTTGTTCTTCATTTAATTCACGAAGTAAAAAAACCTCGATACGAGCCCCGGTCTTTTCCTTATTCCCAAATAATCTGGCCGGAAACACTTTGGTATTATTCAACACCATAACATCATCCTCGTCAAAATAGTTGATAAGGTCTTTGAACATTTTGTGTTCAATTTTACCTGTATCCTTATGTACAACCATTAACTTGGATTCATCCCTGTGTTCTGACGGGTATTCTGCCAATAATTCATCAGGAAGTTCAAAACTAAAATGAGATAATTTCATAGAGTGTTACTTTTTTAGGCTGATATTTTTTGAAAGAGTTGAAAACTCAAATTCGAATCAATAAAAATGGTTCAAGTAATGGTTTTACGCCCTTTTTCAAGCCTGCAAATATACGACCCTGAAATAGGCGTTGTCAAGTAAATCAATGATTAAATAAGGAATCTTATGAAGTGACCTGAAAATTAAGCGCGCGAAGATCTTTCCAGAAGTCGGGATACGATTTTGAAACAACCCCTGCATCATTTATAAACAGGGACGTTTTCATTGCCAAAGGTGCAAATGCCATGGCCATTCTATGGTCGTTATAGGTTTCTATAGTGATGTCCTTTTTGGCCTTACCTCCTGCCTCCAACTCCAACTCTTTGTCTGTCACTTTTACGGTAGCTCCTAACTTGCTAAGTTCATTCTTAAGGGCCTCTAGTCTGTCTGTTTCTTTGATCTTTAATGTATGTAACCCCGTGAGGTGACAGCCAATTCCTAAACCAAAACAAGTCACAACAATGGTTTGTGCAATATCTGGTGCATCTGCCAAATGGAGAGAAAGTGGTTTTTCATGCCCGTTTTCATCCATATTTTTTGTGACTTTTGCCCGCTTTATAAGATGAAGGGCCTGTTCTTTAAAAACTGTTTCTACACCGAAATAAGTATATACTTCTGCGAGGATGCGATCTCCTTGCAGACTATTGGGGGTATAGGAGGAAATTTCCAATGCTGTCCCTATCTCACTCAGGGCCACAATGCTGTAAAAGTAAGACACCGAACTCCAGTCAGACTCCACCACTACATTCTTTGGGGCTATGGTATTCATGGGATAAACCTTGATAGTATTACCTTTAAATGTGGTTTTAATTCCCAGTGCCTCCAGGAGAGACAATGTCATTTTAATATAGGGAACCGAGGTTATCTCACCCAGCAATTCTATTTCTAATCCGTTTGGCAAACTGGCCGCGATCAGCAACAATGCGGAGATATACTGACTGCTGATATTAGCAGGCAAGCTTACCTTTTGTGCAGTTAATTTTCTTCCTTTGATCTGTAGCGGAGGATATCCTTCTTTTTTTTGATACTGAATATCTGCCCCCAGGTTTCGCAGTGCATCTACCAACACTTTTATAGGCCGTTCCTGCATCCTGGATGATCCGGTAAGCAATACATCAGCCCCTTCTTTGGAGGCAAAGTAAGCGGTGAGGAAACGCATGGCAGTACCCGCATGATGAATATCTACTTCCCCTTTGGTTACTGTTAGTCCTTGCTGCATTACTTCAACATCATCGGCATTGGACAAGTTCCCTATGGTTAAATTAGGATAAAGAGCCTGAAGAATGAGGAGTCTGTTAGATTCACTTTTGGATCCGGTGATCTTTATGGTGGATCTTAAAACGGAATTGGGAGGACCTGAGAGGTGAAGTTTCAAACAGATTAGATTTAAGGGTGTTGATTGGCTATATGAATGGGGATCTGACGCATCAAAGATAGGTTTATTTCAACTTTTTGTTATCCTGATGGCGTTGATGATCGCGTTTTGTCTTTACCATAAGTTTCTTGTCAAACGAAGCTTGCAGATCTATCCCGGTTTGGTTGGCAAGACAGAGAACCACAAAAAGAACATCGGCCAGCTCCTCCCCAAGATCCTTATCCCTGTCTGATAGTTTCTCGCTTTGTTCTCCATAGCGCCTGGCTATGATACGTGCCACTTCCCCAACCTCTTCTGTTAACTGGGCCATGTTGGTTAGTTCATTAAAATAACGGACCCCATGGGCCTTGATCCATTCATCCACTTCTATTTGTGCATTTTTTATATTCATAGATCCTTATTTTTTGTATCCATCATTATCGTAACTGGCCCGTCATTCAAAAGGGCCACCTTCATATCGGCCCCAAAGATTCCAGTGCCTATTTTTTTTCCAAGATCTAGCTCCATCTGAGCGATAAACTGCTCATATAGGGGAATGGCAACCTCTGGTTTGGATGCTCTGATATAGGAAGGCCTGTTTCCTTTTTTTGTAGATGCATGCAGGGTAAACTGACTTACCACAATGGCATCCCCACCCTTCTCTAACAACGATTTATTCATTACCCCATCCTCATCATTAAAGATACGCAGGTTTACTATTTTACGTGTCAGCCAGGTAATATCCTCCACATTATCCGCATCTTCAATTCCCAAAAGCACCAGCATTCCTTCTCCAATTTCCGAGATCTTGTTATTGTCTACGGTTACATGTGCCCAGGCAACGCGCTGAATTACTGCCCTCATTGGTTATATAGAATTATACTCCTCATTTCTTATTTATTCAAAAACATCAAAACGATAGGTATCTTCCTCTCCGGTTACCATTTGCAGATAACTCTTGTACCTGCTCCATGAGACACCATCGTTTTCGAGAGCCTCCTTTACAGCACATTGTGGTTCATCAATATGCATGCAATTATTGAATTTGCAATCTTGTTTTAATTTAAAGAATTCTGGAAAATAGTCACCTATTTCTTCTTTTTCCATATCTACCAGCCCAAACCCTTTGATCCCGGGTGTATCTATGATGCGTGCATCAAAACTCAGATCATACATTTCAGCAAAGGTAGTGGTGTGTTGTCCCTGCAGATGCTGTTCTGAAATTTCTGCTGTTTTCAATTGAAACGCCGGTTCAATAGCATTTATCAGGGTAGATTTACCAACCCCAGAATGTCCGGAGAACATACTAGTCTTCCCTATCATGAGTTCCTTTACTTTGTTCACATCATGACCCTGCTTCGCAGAAATCCCGATGCAGGTGTAACCAATCTTACGATACATTGCAGCAAGATATTTGATCTCAGAAAGTTCCTCTTCATTATAGGTATCTATCTTATTAAAAAGGAGCACGGTATCAATGTCATATGCCTCCGAGGTAGCTAAAAAACGATCAATAAAAGTAGTATAGGTCTTTGGATTATTTAAGGTAATCATTAGGAACACCAAGTCAATATTGGCCGCAATGATATGCGTTTGTTTAGAAAGGTTGACCGATTTACGAATTATGTAATTCTTCCGGTCTTCAATGGTATGGATGACACCGTAGGTTGTATCTCCGGTTTCCTCTAGTTCAAAGTGTACCTTGTCCCCAACAGCAATGGGATTGGTACTTTTGATCCCCTTGATCCGGAATTTTCCCTTGATCCTGCATTCCATGAATTGGCCTTCCGGAGTTTTAACCGTATACCAGCTTCCAGTAGACTTATAAACAGTGCCTTTCATTCTTGTTCATATCTCATTGCAAAGAAACAATTTTACTTTTAGACGAACCCTTATCTTTAGGGTGTAAATAGGATTAGTAACCATTAAAAAGTAACTCATATGAAAAAAAGCATGTTATTCTTACTCTTGGTCTTCACATTTGTGATAGGCCTTGAAGCGCAGGAATTTAAGGTAATTACTAGTGTAGAATCTATTGTTCCCAATGGTATGGGAAGATCAAGAATCATCAATGCACAGGAAGACAAGAATTACAAGGATTTTACAAGCGTACAAACCGAAGAAGATAATAGCCGTAATAAGTCTGACAGAGGGGAAATTAGAGTGAAAAATTTTGAAGAGACAAAATTGCTCAACTTTTATAACCTGGGGGGCATTCGTTTTCAGAACATCGCCGCCAATGATGCACTAATTACATCTATGATCAATACTATGATCTCCGAAGGCTGGGAACT
>CBDUON010000028.1:0-21524 GCA_965368835.1 uncultured Eudoraea sp.
TGTCTAATATGTATATCACAGTAGACGTTCCTGAATCATACCTGGGCAGTATTACTAATGGAAGTATGGCCAAGGTGTATTTCCCTGTTCTGGGTGATTCTATAAATACCACTGTAAGGCAAACCGGAAATTTCATCAATCCTAATAACCGATCCTTTAGCGTTGAAATTCCTGTCCCCAATAAAAATGGAAGTATTAAACCAAATTTAAGTGCCAGAGTTACTATCAATGATTACTCTAATCCTAATGCATTACTTGTTCCACAGAGTGTGATCTCGGAAAATGCGGAAGGTGAACAGTACGTATTTATTGCAGACAACCCTACTGAAGAAATGCAGGGAATCGCCAGAAAAAGGATCATCACCACCGGAAGAACACAAGGCAGGTTTGTGGAGATCCTGACCGGACTCTCAGCAGGTGAATTGATCATCCAGGAAGGCGCCAGGAGTGTTAAAGACAATCAGGGCGTACAAATTAATAAGTAAGAACCACTATGAGCCGACAGCAAAAAAACGCCGACAAGGAATTCAAACTTGCTTCCTGGGCCATTGACAACTCTTCAGTTGTTTATGTAATGATTGCTATTTTCCTTTATCTGGGGTATACCAGTTATATGGCCTTACCCAGAGAAGACTTTCCGGAAATAGTAGAGACCAAAGTGTATATCAGTACTCCCTATCCGGGAAACACTGCGGAAGATGTTGAAAGACTAATTACTGATCCTCTGGAGGATAGGATCAAAAACGTGAGCAACCTGGTAGAATTAACCTCTACTTCGCAGGAAGATTACAGCATCATTACTGCTGAGTTCGATGAGGAAATTACCGTTGAAGCTGCTAAACAAAAAATTAAGGATGAAGTAGACGGTGAAAAGGCAAGTGAAGATTGGCCCTTGTTCAACGGCGCCAAAGTGGAACCGAATATTTTCGATCTGAATTTAGCAGAAGAGTTCCCTATCATCAATATCAACTTTACAGGAGATTATCCGGTTGAAACTTTAAAGGAATTTGCCGAGTATCTACAGGATGAGATAGAGGACCTGCCACAAGTAAAGGAAGTTAATATTAGAGGGGCGCAGGAAAAAGAAGTGGAAGTTGCGGTAGATGTCTATAAGATGATGGCGTCCAAAGTAAGCTTTCAGGACGTGATTCAAACCATCGCCAACGGAAATATGACCATGTCTGCAGGAAACCTAAAGACAATCAATCAAAGGAGGAATATTCGGATTTTAGGCGAGATCAAAGATCCAAAAGAACTAAATGAGTTTGTGGTTAAGTCAGAGAATGGTGCTGTTTATTTAAAGGATATTGCAACCATCACCTTTGATGAGAAGGATAAAACTACGTATGCCCGTGAATTTGGTGAAAATGTGGTCATGCTAGATGTTAAGAAGCGTTCGGGGCAAAACACAATTGAAGCAATTAATGAGATCAAGGAGTTAGTTAAAGAAGCAAGAGAGAATTACTATCCAAAAGATCTTACACTTACTATTGCCAATGATTCTTCGAGTCGTACCCTTGGTCAGGTAGATGACCTTGTCAATAATATCATTTTTGGGATCATCCTGGTGGTAACTGTACTAATGTTCTTTCTTGGTTTCAGGAATGCCCTTTTTGTTGGTTTCGCTATCCCAATGTCTATGTTTATGTCATTTGTGATAATCTCCGCCCTGGGGTATACCTTAAATACAATGATCCTTTTTGGGCTTATCATGGGTCTTGGGATGTTGGTGGATAACGGAGTTGTGGTGGTGGAGAATGTATACCGACTTATGGAACAGGAAGGGATGTCCAGGATTGAGGCCGCCAAAAAAGGTATTGGAGAGATTGCTTTTCCTATTATTATCTCGACCCTTACAACAGTAGCTGCATTTGTTCCTCTCGGTTTATGGCCAGGAATATTTGGACAGTTTATGATCTATTTCCCAATTACCCTTTCAGTGGTCTTAGGATCTTCCCTGTTTGTGGCGATCTTTATGAACTCAATGTTGGTTTCCCGCTATATGGAAGTTGGGGATAAAGAACTAACCCGCCGGCAATTGATCAGGATCAGTATAATTCTTGGAAGTATTGGGATCTTGATTCTGATCTTCGGAGGAGCCATGCGCGGCTTGGGTAGCGTAATGATCGTTACGGCCATACTATTCTGGTTCTATAAATACGGCCTAAAAAAATGGGCCAAAAGATTTCAAAGTACCTCCCTCGTTCGCTTTGAAAATTTCTATGAAAAAACAATTAAATATGCATTAAGAGGTAAAAATGTGTATTGGTTTTCGGGGGTTACCATCCTGTTACTACTAAGTACGTTTATGCTCTTCGGAATTTCATTGGGGAGTGGCCGTACCAAAGTAGAATTCTTTCCAGACAATACGCCCAATGAGATCTACGTCTATATTGAGTATCCTCAGGGAACTGCAATTGAAAAAACCAATGAATTAACCAAAATCATAGAAGAGAAGGTCTACGCTATTACTCAAAAACCAGCGTATACCGATAAAGGTTATAATTATCTGCTATCCTCTGCCGTATCTCAGGTAGGAGAAGGTGCCGGAAATCCTAATACGGATGGGGGTTCATCAGCAGAAATGCCACATAGAGGAAAGATCACCCTTTCCATGCGCGAGTTTAAATACCGGAATGGGATCAGTACGGAAGATCTCCGCAGCGATATTCAGGATAATCTGACTGGGGTCTACCCCGGAGTCTCTATTTCCGTTGAAAAGGAAGCTGCCGGACCTCCTTCTGGCTACCCTATAAATATAGAGTTAGAGGGGAAAGATTATGATGTGTTGATCAACACCGCAGAGAACATTCGAAACTTTATCAATAAAAAGAACATTGCAGGTATAGAAGAATTAAAGATCGATGTTAATAAAGGGAAACCTTCCATGAATGTAATTGTAGACCGAGAAAAGGCTGGTGAATTAGGTGTCACTGTTGGGCAGGTTGGGCAACAATTACGTCGTTCACTTTTTGGTGAAAAAGCTGGAGTCTATAAGGTAGGTGGGGAAGATTATGATATCAATGTGCGTTTTAGAAAGGATATGCGGTATGATAAAAGCGCTCTGTTCAACCAAAATATAATTTTCAGAGATCAGGCTACCGGTCTGATAAAGGAAATTCCGGTTTCTGCAGTAGCTTCTCAAAAGAATACATCTTCTTTTAGCGCCATTAAACACAGGGATAGCAAGCGGGTAGTTACCGTTTATTCCGGATTAAAACCCGGCTTCTCTGATGCCGGTGCTGTGGTTGCAGATATTCAGAAGGAAATGGAGAACTTTGAAGAACTCCCTGCAGATGTGAAATTAGATTTTACAGGACAGATCGAAGAACAGAACAAGCAAATGCAGTTTTTAGTAGGAGCATTTTTCTCTGGTCTTGGCCTAATTATGCTCATTCTCATCTTCCAGTTTGGAGGAATTTCCAAACCTACAATTATCATGACAGCAATATTTCTCAGCTTTATTGGCGTCTTTGGCGGACTAATGATAACGGGCTGGTCTTTTGTGATCATGATGACCATGATGGGTATCATTGCACTTGCCGGTATTGTGGTAAATAATGGGGTAGTGCTCTTAGACTATACCCAGATCCTTATAGACCGAAAGAAAGTGATTCTTGGCCTAGACGACTATGATCTAATTCCCCTGGATCAGGTAACAGAGGTGATCGTTAAAGGTGGAAAGGCAAGACTACGACCTGTAATCCTTACGGCCGTTACAACGGTTCTTGGGCTTATACCTTTGGCCATCGGACTCAATATAGATTTCTTTTCGCTCTTCTCTCAGGGAGATCCAAAGATCTATATAGGAGGTGATAACGTTATCTTTTGGGGACCGTTAGCGTGGACTGTGATCTTCGGTCTAATTGTGGCCACTTTCTTAACCCTGATTATAGTTCCGGTACTTTTTAATATCACCTATCGGATAAAATTGTATTTCCGTCCTAGTAAGGTATCCGACCTTAATAATGCGGAGGCAGAAATTGCTGCCTAGACCTTTTGGTCCTTAACATAAAAAGCCGCCCAATAGGGCGGCTTTTCTTTTTATCTCCTGCTAATTTATTCGTTCTCGGAAAGAGGTACAGGTAAGGTGTTAAAAATTTGATCTCCTGCACGGTCTATTGACAATGTATTAGATAAATTATATCGTCTCAAATCGAACATCCTATGATTTTCACACCAAAGAGAATACCTTCTTTGATTCAACATTTCAGTGGTTAAAGCATCTACTGTTAATGCTCCGGCATAATTCCCTAAAGAAGCCGAGTTCCTGATCACATTGATGGCGTCTTCAGCCTCCAAAAGATCATTGGCCAATATATTTGCTTCTGCATAAACTAAAACAAGCTCTTCATTTCTCAATATGTCAATAGGTGAAATATTGGAAGCATATAAAGCCGTCTGATATGCCCCAGCCAAGCCATCCTGTTCAGTAGGATTAGCTCTTATAAGTGTCTTGGAAGATACCCGGGTATCTCCTGCTTCTGCATCCGCAATAAAGGAATCATGAACTATGATCTGATCTCCGTTATTATCCGGAATCTTAAACAAGTCATTTGTAAAATCACCACTGTCCAGACTATAGACATGCTTGGGACCTGCGGTGAGGTCTCCGGCAAGATCAAAATAAGAAGCATTTAATGCGCTTAAAGTCCCTGCACCATCTCCTGCATACAAGGCTGCTACTGCTGCAGTAGCCCTATTGAACTGAGCAAAGGTACTTGGGGTATCAAATCCGTCAAATCCGGCCAGAGGGAAAGAAAATTCGGCTCCAGCACCATTCAAATCAGATAAAGCTTCATCCAGTAAAGATCTCACAGCTGCTAAAGCGGCATCGAAATCTAAAATTGGTCCAAGATTATCAGGATCAGCTACATCTACCCTTGCTCTGTTATAAGACTTTAAGATCTCTATGAGTTCATAAGCAATAATAGTCTTGGCGAATCCACGATAACCAGCTTTCTGAGTATCGGTAACAGTTTCAGTGTTGTCTAATGATTGCAATAGAATATTTGCATTCTTTATAGACACATACCTGCCACCCCAGGGTGCTGTTGAATAAAAGGAGTTATTGTCTAAAGAAATACCATTTGCTCCCAATAGATCCTGGGTGTTCCTGGGATCAGCATCAAATAGGTACAATTCTCTTGCCATGGTTCCGGACCCTGTGGTCTGTATTCCCAAAGAATTTCTCATGGCCGATTCTACTCCAACAACCAGGTTGTTGAGCTGGTTCTGAGAAGCATCTGTCAATACTCCAGCCAGACTTGGTCTGTTTGGATCTACCTGTTCATCAAAGGAACAGGAGGTTATAAAAGCACCAAAGAATACCAAGAGTGCAATTACACCTGTTGTTTTATATGTATGTATGATTTTCATTGCTATTTTTTTAGAAGTTAACATTTAAATGAAAATAAAACTGCTTTGTGCTTGGGAACGGAGTTACCTCTATCCCTGAAGACAAACCGGCTCCACCATTGGTTGAAGTTTCCGGATCATAGCTACTATAGTCCGTAATGGTAAAAATATTTCTACCAGAAAGTCCTAATTTTACTCCAGTTACTGAATCGCCAAAAAATGCGAGGGCACTGGATGGTAATCTATAGTATACCGCGGCTTCTCTTAATCTTAAATACCCTGCTGGTTCTATAAATCTCACTGCCGCTATAGGTTGTCCATTTCTTTCTATCCCTGCTGGCGTATCCAAGTCCGGGCTGGTACCACCTAAATCGGTGAGTAACCTGGAAAGGTTGAGGTTTTCACCTCCTTTTTTCCACTGAAGTAAGAAGGAAACATCGAACTGTTTTGCGATTGTAAAGCTGTTGTTAAAACCCATTTGAAAATCGGGTTCTACATTCCCTAATTGAGTTGGCACCCCATTAACATTTCCAGCTAACTGGGTAACAGGTTGGCCTTCCTCTATATAAAAGGTTCCAAGGCCAAGACCAAATCCGGCTCCGGGCTGCGGAAACGCTGGCACATCCAATCTCGTTACTTCAGATCTGTTAAACCAGAAATTTACATTAGAACTCCAGATGAAATTCTCATCCTGAACAGGATTCACTGTAACTCCAACTTCAAGACCGTAATTCTTAAGATCCGCAAGGTTGGTAGTTTCTGAACCGAATCCTGAAGATGTTGGTAAGGCCCGATTTAATAATAAGTCATTTACGACTCTATTGTAGTAAGAAACTTCCAGATTTACTTTATTAAAGAGTCCGGCATCAAAACCAACTTCAAATTCTGAAGATGTTTCCGGTTCTATATCTGGATCTCCTTTTAAAGCGTTGATAGAAGATCCTCCAATGCCTCCAACAGAAACCTGGTTTAAGCCTGTAAAGGCAGAACCAAAGGCTCCGGAAGAACCTGTTTCCCCGTAAGCAGCTCTTAGTTTTAGCCTTTTAAGGAATCCATCTCCATCGCCCCAAAACTCAAAGTTATGCAAGTTTGCCGCCAAGGAGGCTTTTGGAAATCCGTAATACTTATTAGGATCTCCATTGAGTGTAGACTTATCAAAACGATACCCTACAGTACCTATCAATCTATCCATATAGTTCCCTTCTACCTGAGCGAAATATCCAAATTCTTTTACTGTAGAAGTGTTCTGCGTGATAGACTGGGCAGATCCCTGAGTTAAGTTGGTCTGATCCGGTATAAGTTGGGTTGCCTGATTAAAGATCAGATCTGCTTGTTGTTCCAGATAAGAGACACCTGCCTGAGAGGTAAGATTAAGATCTCCACCCATGGCATTGTGATTCCAAACAGCTATACCCTGATAGTTGAAATTGGTAAAGTTGTTCTTCCCTACCCCAATAAATCCATTCTGGTTTCCTCTTTGGGCCTGATGCGTTTCAGGAACATAGACAAAAGTTTCATTTGCAAGGAAATCCGCTCCACCATTAAAAATGAACTTTACGGAATCATCTCCTGTATTTAAAATATTTGTGGTAAGTTTTATCCCCTGTATAAATCGGTTATTCCTATCCTCATTTTTGGCAAGATCCCTCACAAAAATGGGGTTACCAGAATAGTTAGGGTTATCCGGATAGGCGCCGGTATCATCCGGGAATAAATTGATCCAAGGCCTTGTAAAGGCCAGGGTATATCCATAACTCAATCCACCTTCATTCTCATTCCCTGTAAAACTTCTGCTCGAACTACTGCGAACATAGTTAGAGGATGCTGAAAAACTAAAGGTATTTGAAATAGTATGATCAATATTGGCTCTTAAAGAGAAACGATTAAAGCCGGTATTCTTTATTATACCTTCCTCGTCTCTGTAAGATGCTCCTACATAGAATTTGGTCTTATCACCTCCTCCACTTGCACTGATACGTGTATCTGTAATAAGTCCGGTTTCTCCATATATCTCATCCTCATAGTCTATAAGACCTCCATTTGCTATTGCCTGATTGTAAAGCGTAACTTCCGCTGCACCAAAGGTGTCTTCCACACTTTGCGCCGTCCATGGACGCAGACCTAATTTATTAATAATGGTGTTAAATCCAGTATCCTGACTGAATTTGACCTCAGTTTTTCCCTGACTTCCTCTTTTGGTTGTGATGATCACAACACCGGCATTTGCACGAGTACCATAAATGGCGGCCGCAGAGGCTCCTTTTAGCACTTCAATGTTCTGAATGTCATTAGGATCAAGGTCGGCAATACGGTTGGAAGAATTCTCTTCATTCCCCCTGTTAGCACCAGATGCAAAACGCAAACCAGATGGTATCTCTGCGTTGTTGACATACACTCCATCTACAATGTAGAGAGGCTGGTTATTTCCATTGATTGAGGAAATTCCACGTAATCTTAGTGCAAATCCGCCTCCGGGAGCTCCCGAAGAAGAGGTAATGTTTACCCCTGTTAATTTCCCGTAGAGGGCACCGTCTAAGGTTGTTTGTGCGGTGGTCCCCACCAGTTGTTCGTTGGAAACTGTAGATACCGCATTGGCCAGGTTACTCCTTTTAATGGATGTACCTAAACCAGTTACGATCACCTCATCTAAACCAGTTGCTGATTCACCGATAGATACATTCAGCGTGGTTGGCCCTTCTACCATCACCTCTTTGGTTTCATATCCAAGTGATGAGAATACAAGTGTTGCAGGAAAACTGGCAACACTGATCGAATAATTTCCGTCAAAGTCGGATATAGCCCCTTTGGAGGTGCCCTTGACCACGACGTTCACCCCCGCCAGGGGGCCTCCATAACTGGAATCCGTAATATTCCCATTGACCGTCCCTTGCGAAAATGCCCATAAAGGCAACGCTAAAAACAACCACAGGAATGATTTTCCAAGTAATTTTTGTTTCATGTTTGTAAGTTTTGAATTAGAAATTGAGTATTCCAAGGTAATGAAGAAATCATAAAATCAAAGAGAATTCTAATATTTTCTTTCCATTTCCACTTTAATTTATTCTTTAAAATAAGCATAGATATTATGGGTTAAACGCATTACTTCTTACATTTGCCGCAGTTAAAAATCAGATTATCAATGTATAGAAGTCACACCTGTGGAGAATTACGGAAAACACATATTGGGACCCAAGTTATCCTAAGTGGATGGGTCCAGAAAGTTCGCGATAAAGGCTTTGTTGTTTGGGTAGATCTCCGTGACCGTTACGGGATCACGCAATTGGTCTTTGACGAGCAAAGAACTTCGGCTATTCTGCTCTCTGAGGGCAGGAAACTGGGCCGCGAATTCGTAGTACAGATCCATGGGGAAGTCATAGAAAGAACTTCTAAAAACCCGCAACTCAGCACAGGGGATATAGAGATCCTGGTTTCTGAATTGAAGATATTAAACCAGTCCTTGTTACCTCCATTTACTATTGAAGATGAAACCGATGGCGGTACAGATCTTCGAATGAAATACCGCTATTTAGATATCCGTAGAAATCCCGTAAAAAATAATCTTATTTTTCGCAGTAAGGTGGCCATGGAAGTACGTAAGTATCTTTCAGATAAGGGATTTATTGAGGTAGAAACGCCATACCTGATCAAATCTACCCCAGAAGGAGCACGCGATTTTGTTGTTCCCAGCCGAATGAACCAGGGACAATTCTACGCCCTCCCACAATCGCCACAAACCTTTAAGCAATTATTGATGATAGGTGGGCTCGATAAATATTTTCAAATTGTAAAATGTTTTAGGGATGAGGATCTACGAGCCGACAGGCAGCCTGAATTTACTCAGATCGATTGCGAAATGGCCTTTGTGGAACAAGAAGATATCCTCAATGCTTTTGAAGGTCTTACCAGACATTTACTAAAAGAAATTCGCGGTGTAGAGGTGGAAAAATTTCCTCGGATGACCTATGATGAAGCCATGAGCACCTACGGGAATGACAAGCCAGATATTCGTTTCGATATGCGGTTTGGAGAATTGAATTCCGTTGCCCAGCACAAAGATTTTCAAGTTTTTAATTCAGCAGAACTTGTGGTTGGAATTGCTGTTCCAGGAGGAGCAACACTAACAAGAAAAGAGATTGACGGCCTAACCGACTGGTTGCGGAGACCTCAGATTGGCGCCAAAGGCATGGTGTATGTGCGCTGTAATGAGGATGGTAGTTTTAAATCTTCAGTAGACAAATTCTATGATCAGGAAGATCTTAAAAAATGGGCGGAAGCCACACAAGCAAAAGCCGGAGACCTTATTTGCATACTCTCCGGGGAGACCATGAGTACCCGTACACAATTAAGTGCTTTGCGAATGGAAATGGCAGAACGACTTGGGTTGCGAAACCCTTCAGAGTTCGCCCCACTGTGGGTCATAGACTTCCCATTGCTGGAAAAAGATGAAGAAACCGGGGACTATCATGCCATGCACCACCCATTTACATCACCAAAACCAGGGCAATTGGCCTTGCTCGATACGGATCCGGATGCGGTGAGAGCCAATGCATACGACCTGGTCCTCAATGGCAATGAGATAGGAGGTGGTTCTATTCGTATACACGACAAAAAAGTACAGGCCAGTATGTTCCGTCATCTAGGTTTTACCGAAGAAGAGGCACGCGCACAATTTGGATTTTTAATGGATGCCTTCCAATACGGAGCTCCACCTCATGGGGGTATAGCTTTTGGACTGGACAGGCTTGTGGCTATTTTAGGTGGTCAGGAAACGATAAGGGACTTTATTGCCTTTCCAAAGAACAACAGTGGTCGGGACGTGATGATCGATGCACCCTCTCCTATAGATAAAGCCCAGTTAAAGGAGTTGAACCTTCGGCTAGTGGACAAAAAAGATTAGATTCAGTGGATTTTATTCTTCAATACCCGGAAAGAATACCATTGAAAATAACGTATACCATGTCATACCTTTAAGTTATAACTCTATAATGCTCAAACAGATCAAAATTCTGTTCGCACAATTCTTTCGCTGGCGATATAAGCATATCTCCAACAAGACCTTCATACATATTATGAGCGTTGCCGTGGGTTTTTTGGCAGGATTAGCCGCCGTAACTCTAAAGAATACTACCTATTACATTGAATCTATCGTAGATCAGGGAATTGCTTTTTCCAGTACACAACTTTACTTTATCAGTCCCATTATTGGCTTAACGCTGGTGTACCTCTATGTAAAATACGTCCATAGGGAAAAACTGGAACACGCCATCTCTTCTATTTTACATGCCATGTCTAAAAAGAAGGGGATCATAAGTATGAAGAAGATCTATACCCCGTTGATCACCGCTCCTCTCACCGTAGGATTTGGAGGTTCTGTGGGATTATTGGGGCCGGCTATTGCGTCGGGTTCTGCCATTAGTTCTAATTTATCGAGATTCCTTCATATGAATGCCAAAACTCGGTCCTTACTCATCGCATGTGCCTCAGCAGGGGCAATTGCCTCGGTCTTTCAGTCGCCCATTGCGGCCATCATCTTTGCGGTGGAAGTATTTAGTTTGGATCTGACAATGCTTTCACTGATACCATTACTATTTGCATCCATTTCAGGAGTGTTGACCTCTTATTTTTTTCTGGGTGATGAAACGCTTTTCAGTTTCGAAGTCACCGAGAAATTTGAGATAAGAGACACCCTCTTTTATATTGTTTTGGGGGTAGGTACTGCTTTTTCATCCATCTACTTTACAAAAATGTATTTTGGAATACTCCACTTCTTTAAACGGTTTAAAAGTCCGAAGTACAAGCTGCTTGTAGGTGGTTTGGCAATTGGCACAATGCTGTATTTTATTCCCCCTTTATACGGTGAAGGATTTGGTTATATCAACCATCTCCTGGAGGGAAATTCATTAAAAGCACTAGGGGAAACCCCTTTTGATATGTATACTTCTAATATCTGGGTTGTAATAGCCCTGCTATTTGGTATCACCATATTTAAGGCAGTTGCCATGACCACCACTTTTGCGGCTGGTGGTGCAGGAGGTATTTTTATTCCTACCATGGTTATGGGCAGTACACTTGGTAATGTTGTTGCAAAAGTGATCAACAACATTGGGATGGGTTTTTCAGTGAATGAGAGTCATTTTACCCTCATTGGTATGGCGGGTCTCATAGCGGGAGTGCTGCATGCCCCTTTAACTGCCATCTTCCTTATTGCCGAGATCACCGGCGGCTATGAACTTTTTGTGCCCTTAATGATCACCTCAGCCATTTCATTTCTGATCACCAAAAATGCACTGGATCATTCCATTTATACCCGCGAATTAGCAAAAGAAGGCGCATTGATCACACATGACAAGGATAAGACCGTCTTAACTCTCATGCATTTAGATGACGTAATAGAAAAAGATTTCAAAACAGTAAATCAGAACATGACACTTGGAGAAATGTTACATGAATCTGTTGCAAAATCTACCAGAAATATTTTTCCCGTAGTAAATGCGGAAGGCATTTTAATGGGTATAGTTCTGCTGGATGATGTACGCGACTTTATGTTCGACACAAGCCTTTATGATAAACTGCTTGTTGAATCCCTTATGCATAACGCCCCGGAACACATTTTTTATGAAACAGATACTATGCAAACGGTGATGCAAAAGTTTCAGGATAGTAGTGCATGGAATTTGCCCGTAATTAAAGATGGTAAGTACTATGGTTTTGTTTCCAAATCAAAACTGCTAACAGCATACAGACGCAAATTGATCAATTTCACAAAATAGTATGATTTTAAAGAGTAAATACATTGTTACATTTATCGTTCTCTCCTCTTTAGTTGCAATTATTTATGGTTTTACTGTAATTGAGCAAGACCCTGCCCTGGGCAATAAATGTATAGGTTTTGGAACAGTGGGCCTATTCCTGTTAGCCATGCCATTATTCCTTTATAATGAGAGCAAAGGCAAGAAAGTGAAAGACTATATGCTTAGTGAAGAAAATATCAAAAAAATGCGGGAAGTTGAAGAAAAGAAGACTAAAAAACGCTAGTTCCTGCCCAAAAATAATGGCTCTTCCATTACAAAATTTGTCCAAAAATCCATATTTTAGTAGTACACCTAATTATTAATAATTTTATATGCATGACTGGAACAGTAAAATTTTTTAATGAATCCAAAGGCTATGGGTTTATTACTAACGACGAAACCGGAAAAGACATCTTTGTTCACGCCACTGCCCTCAACGGGGTAGAATTGAACGAAGGAGACAAAGTAGAATACGAGGAAGAAGAAGGTAGAAAGGGAGTGGTTGCCGCTAAAGTAGAGGTGATCAGTTAATATATTTTATTTTGATTGTAGATAGAACGCCTGTAAATTCACAGGCGTTTTTTTATGGAGATTGATTATACTTTCAATTCAAATTACGTCTTTGAATAAAAAAACGTTTAAGAAGTGCATTAGCTTCCTTCTCCAAAACCCCACTGGTAACCTTTGTTTTGGGATGTAAATTACCTCCTGTGGTTGAGTACCCCCGTTGCATATCAGGAGCCCCATATACTATTTTTGGAATCTGGCTCCAATACAACGCTCCTGCACACATTTGGCAGGGTTCCAGGGTTACATAGAGGGTGCAATCGTACAGATATTTTCCTCCCAAGAAATTTGCGGCAGCTGTAATTGCCAACATTTCGGCATGGGCCGTTACGTCATTTAACTTTTCAGTTTGGTTATGTGCCCTTGCTATGATCCTTCCCTGAACTACTACGACAGCACCTATAGGTACCTCACCGTTGTCAAAAGCCACTTCTGCTTCCTGCAAGGCTTTCTTCATAAAATACGCATCATCCAAGATCAAATCCATGGTCCCAAAAATACAATTTTCACCCAAGTATCTGCACTCATCAAAAATGAATTAATGTACCTTTGTCCCTTTCCATGAAACTCTTAAATAACATACAACACCCTAAGGATCTCCGAGGACTTTCTCTCGAGCAATTGCCTCTGTTATCACAGGAATTAAGGGAATTCATTATTGAGATTGTCTCAGCGAAAGAAGGACATCTGGGCGCTAGTCTGGGGGTGGTTGAACTTACTATTGCCTTGCACTACGTATTCAATACCCCCCATGACAAACTCATTTGGGATGTTGGCCATCAGGCATACGGACATAAAATACTCACCGGCAGAAGACATTTATTTGATACCAACAGGCAACTGGGTGGTCTTAGTGGTTTTCCAAAAAGAGAAGAAAGTGAATTTGATTCCTTTGGTACAGGGCACAGTTCAACTTCCATTTCAGCCATCATGGGGATGGCTATCGCAGCCAAACTTAAAGGAGATGATAAAAGAGAGCATATTGCAGTTATTGGAGATGCTTCCATAGCCAGCGGTATGGCCTTTGAAGGCCTTAACCATGCCGGTGTATCAGATGCTAATGTGCTGATCATCTTAAATGATAATGCCATTGGGATAGACCCTAGTGTGGGTGCATTAAAGAAATACCTCACCAACGTTAAAAAAGGTACTGCAAAGGAGGAGAATATTTTTGAATGTCTCAATTTTGAATATTCCGGGCCAATAGACGGGCATGACATAAACGCTGTTATAGATGCCTTGCGTGAGATGAAAGACATGTCGGGGCCGCGATTACTTCACCTTATTACCACCAAGGGCAAAGGACTTCAAAAAGCTGAAGAAAATCAGATCACCTATCACGCACCCGGAAAATTTGATAAGCTAACCGGAGAATTAGTCGATTCTAAGACTGAGGGTCAGCCACCAAAATATCAGGATGTTTTCGGTCATACATTGGTGGAACTCGCTAAAGAGAATAAAAATATTATAGGCATTACGCCTGCTATGCCCACCGGAAGTTCTTTAAAATTTATGATGGAAATCTTTCCAGAAAGAGCCTTTGATGTAGGTATTGCCGAACAACATGCCGTTACTATGGCCGCTGGTTTAGCAGCCGAGGGAATGATCCCTTTTTGTAATATCTATTCCACCTTTCTGCAACGTGCCTATGACCAGTTGATCCATGATGTGGCCCTACAAAATTTACCGGTCATCTTTTGCCTGGATCGCGCAGGCCTGGTAGGCCAGGATGGGGCAACCCATCATGGAGCATATGATCTCGCATTTTTGCGTTGTATCCCAAATATGGTCATTTTTGCCCCTATGAATGAAAGTGAGCTACGAAATATTATGTATACAGCTCAGGCAGGAATTAAACATCCCATGGCCATTCGTTACCCCAGAGGAAGGGGGGTAATGACTTCATGGCGTACTCCTTTTAGTAAGATATCCATAGGTACTTCCAGGAACCTGGTCAAAGGTTCTGACATTGCTGTTTTATCCCTTGGTCATATTGGAAATAAGGTGACACAAGTTTTAAACAACCTTCAAAATCCAATGGAAATTGGTCATTTTGATATGCGCTTTGCAAAGCCTTTGGATATAACTCAACTGCATTCCATTTTCAAAACATATCAGATCATCGTTACTCTTGAAGACGGATGTAAAATGGGCGGATTTGGCAGTGCTATTCTAGAGTTTGCCAACACTAATGGGTATAAGAACAAAATTAAATGCCTTGGGCTCCCAGATATTTTTATTGAACATGGCACAGTAGAGGAACTCCAGACTTTAGGGCAAATAGACGAAAAAACTATTTCCAATTGTTTAACTAATTTTCTTCATGAGGTCTCTTAAAGTATCAATACGTATTCTGATATTCCTGGGGCTGCATTTCCAACTTTTTGCCCAGGATACTATTGTTCCGCCACAAGAACCAGATACTACAATTATAGACACCATTGTGATCAGGGCTGTTCAGGAAAAGATAAAATATATTCCCAGAGGAGTGAACCTTACCAACCCGGTTATCTCCTTTAAGAAGACCAGGTCTCGTACTAAAAGATTTAACCGTTTTAAGATCCCTTCTTTTTGGCGAACAGAGAATACACTGGGATTAAACGTAAGTGAAGTTGCCTTTGTAAACTGGAATGCAGGAGGAGATAATGCCTTTTCTGCCCTGGCAAATGCCAAATTTGTTCGCAATTACAAATTCAGGTACATACAATGGAATAATGATCTGGTTCTCCGATACGGTTTTAATATACAGGAAGGACAAAAACTACGTAAAACAGAAGACGCTATTCGTTTCTCCTCAAGTTTTGGATATCGAAGGGACACCTTAACAAGTTGGTACTATTCAGCCAAGGTAAAATTCAATACCCAGTTCTCCAATGGATATAAATACCCAGACAGAACTATGCCCATTTCCAGATTTATGGCTCCGGGCTATCTATTTGTAGGGGGAGGTATTTCGTATATCCCGGAAGGCAAGAATTTTAATTTATATATCTCCCCTCTTACTCAAAAAGCAACCTTCGTTTTAGATCAGGATCTGGCCAATGACGGCGCCTTTGGGGTGCAAAAGGCCGTGCGAGACTCTACAGGCACCATTTTAAAAGAAGGTGAAACAAAATTCATAGAATTGGGGATCTCAATAACCAATGAATGGGAAACCCCTATCTGGGAAAATGTGAGTCTGGATCATAGAATAAGCTTGTATACAGACTACCTGCGTTCTTTCGGGAATATTGATATAGACTGGGAACTGAATTTTCTGTTCACAGTGAATGATTTCATCAAAGCCAATTTTGGTACCCAGATCATTTATGATGATGACATCCGTTTTAATCAGATTATTGCTGATGATGGTTCTATTCAATCGCCGGGGGTTCCGCGGATCCAGTTCAGGCAAATGCTGGCTATTGGCCTTAGTTATAGTTTTTAAAGTTGTTTCCCGGAGATCTTATTGTGGATATGGACAGCTGCACTGTCTGAAAGACTGGCAACATAACAGCAACAATTCAATAAAACAGAATAAAGCGATCCGGAAATATCCTGAAACCTAGGTGGTAAAGTGGTCATTAAAAGTCGGTCATAATTACTGGCAGATCCCTTTTTACTTTTCACCAATGCATCCGAATACGCTTCCAGAATATCGGCTATTATCCGATATCCGGCAATTTCTTTTTCGATCACTTCCTGAGAACGGTATACCTTTTCGGCACTCAAACTAAGGATGTCCTTTATTTGTGCCTGGTAATTACTTTTATCGAGTAAAGAGGTGCTGAAATTTCCTTGTACTATCTCCGATTCATTCTTAATAAAAGTCTCCGTAGCATCACTGATAAGCGTATTAATTGCCAGGGCACGCAGATAACTTAACCGATCTTCCATATGTGCTAATCGGTGATATTTTTTGGTGTCTATCCTGTCTTTTACAAGCTTAATAAGATATTCCAGGGCATAATCTTCAGAGATCAATCCAAGATTTATCCCATCTTCAAAATCAATGATCGTATAGCAAATATCATCTGCTGCTTCTACTAAGAAGGTCAATGGATGCCTGGCATAACTTCCATCATGTGAACGTTCTTTTAGCCCCAGTTCTTTTGCTACTTCATTAAAGAATTGAACATTAGACTGGAAACAGGCGTATTTTTTATCTGCAATATGTTGGGTTGGCTTCTTGGGCAGTGATTCTTTAGGATATTTCAGAAAGGCACCCAGAGTTGCATAACTGAGTCTAAGTCCTCCTTCTACTCCTTCACGAGATTCTGTAAGAATTTTAAAGCCGTTAGCATTTCCTTCAAAATCTATAAGATCCTGGTATTCTTTTGCGGTCAGTTCTCCCTGATATACGGTTCCCGGACCGCTTTTAAAAAACTCGCCAATGGCTTTTTCCCCGCTATGTCCAAAAGGCGGATTCCCAATATCATGTGCCAGGGATGCGGCAGCTACTATAGCGCCAAAATCATTAAATTGATGCCCGTGTATTTCCTGAAGATGCGGGTATTTAACAAGTAGTTGTTTCCCGGCAATACGACCTAAACTCCTCCCTACTACAGAAACTTCCAAACTATGAGTAAGTCGGGTATGGACAAAGTCGGTCTTAGATAATGGAATTACCTGGGTCTTATCCTGTAAACTTCTAAAGGCTGCTGAAAAAATAACCCGGTCATAGTCAACTTCAAAACCCAGTCGGGTTTCGTCCTGTTCTTTCCTCAGTCTTTTATTAGTGTCCCCAAAACGCCGTAAAGACAGCAGTTCTTCCCAGTTCATATGAAGTATTTGGCCGCAAGATACTATTTTTTAAAGAGGCCTTTTGAATTAGAATTCACATGTTATTACTCAGGTTTAATCTTATAACCTTTAGGTAACGATAAGATAACACTGAGTCACGTAATTTGCGCCATCAAAATAAATGTAAACATGAAATTAAATTATCTCTTCCTTGGCTTATTTACTTTTCTAAGTATTTCATTATATTCTCAGGAAACCAATGCACCGATTTTTGGGAAAGGCTTGTTTAACCTTGTTGGAAAGGACAGCACATTTACCATGAAGATCGCTGCTCGTATGCAAATCCTTGCCATTTCAGAAGGACAGGATGACTCTGATGGATTTTTTTCGGATAATGAAACAAATTTCCTGGTGCGCCGGGCTCGATTAAAATTTGACGGTTATGCCTATTCCCCTAAACTCAAATATAAATTAGAGCTAGGCCTTTCCAATCGGGATATATCTGGTGGGTCCGATTTTACCCGTAATACACCACGATATATTTTAGATGCCGTGGTGATGTGGAATTTTTATGAAAATTTTGAACTTTGGTTTGGACAAACCAAACTCCCTGGAAATATTGAAAGGGTCATCTCTTCCGGAAATCTACAGCAAGTAGACAGATCGCTGGTAAACAGCAGGTTTAATATAGATCGCGACATGGGGTTTCAGCTTAGACATCATTTCGATCTAACCGATTCTTTCGTGGTGCGGGAGAAAATAGCATTTTCTCAGGGTGAAGGAAGAAATGTTACAGATGGCAATCTGGGGGGATACCAGTATACCGGTCGAATTGAGTTACTCCCCTTTGGTGAATTTAATGGTGGAGGAGATTACAGTGGTGCCGATCTTAAACGAGAAGCAACTCCCAAACTGATGTTAGCTCTTACTTATGATGCCAATAATAATGCCGTAAGAACAAGAAGTAATTTGGGTTCCTATATGATCAATGATGTAGGGGTATATGAAACAAATATAAATACCTTGTTTCTAGACTTTATGCTAAAATACAATGGGTTTTCGCTGATGGGCGAATACGCAGAAAGAGATGCTAAAGATGCAATCGCTAAAAATTCCGACGGTACTGAAACTGGTGATGTAGTATGGGTAGGTAAGGGATTAAACCTGCAAAGCGGTTATGTGTTTCCCAGTAACTGGGAGATTTCAGGAAGGTATACCAATATAAAATTAGATGAGGGTATCACCGGTAGAAGCCCGGAAACTCAATACACTTTGGGATTGTCTAAGTATATTGTGGGACACAAACTAAAAGTACAGTCAGATTTAAGTTATCTTTCGATAGATAACGGAAACAATGAGGTAATGTTCAGATTACAACTCGATGTTCATTTCTAAATCAGAAATAACTATTACATAACACAACTAAACAGAATACTTTAGATATTTAAAGCCTTATTTTAAACAACTTATGGAAAATATATACTTTGTAATGATCATTGCCCTAGCTGTGCTGGCGGTTGCAGATCTTGTTGTTGGAGTCAGTAATGATGCAGTAAACTTCCTTAATTCGGCCATTGGATCTAAGGCCATCTCATTTAGGACCATAATGATCGTAGCCAGTTTGGGGATCGCTTTTGGGGCGATTTTTTCCAGTGGGATGATGGAAGTAGCCAGGAAGGGGATATTTAATCCGGGGGAGTTTTACTTTAATGAGATCATGTTCATTTTTATGGCGGTAATGATCACAGATATATTGCTTCTTGACTTTTTTAACACTCTGGGGATGCCCACCTCAACTACAGTTTCAATTGTTTTCGAATTATTGGGGGCCGCAGTAGCAATGTCTGTTATAAAGATTGGAGTTGATGGCGGTACTATGGGCGATATTATTAACTATATAAATACTTCCAAGGCATTTGAGATCATCATGGGAATACTGTTATCTGTGGTAGTGGCTTTTTCCGTGGGAGCCTTTGTACAATGGATATCTCGTGTTCTTTTGTCCTATGATTTTGAAAAGAAAGCTGTATGGGTTGGTTCAATATTTGGAGGAATTGCCTTGTCTGCTATTACCTATTTCATTTTTATGAAAGGGATTAAAGGAACGCCTTATGCGGGTGAGAGTTATGACTTAATTGGGGGTGTAACTATTAGTACCTTTTTGGAAAATCAGGTATACAGTATTATAGCGATTAGCCTTGTTTTCTGGTCATTTCTTTCATTTTTTCTCACTTCTGTTTTTAAAGTGAATATTTACAAATTGATCATAGGAGTTGGCACCTTTGCCCTGGCCTTGGCATTTGCCGGGAATGACCTGGTAAACTTCATTGGTGTTCCTATTGCTGCCTATCAGTCTTATGAGGCCTGGGTGGTCTCTGGCGTGCCCGCTACAGAGTTTAGTATGGAAGTGTTAGCTACTAAAGTGCCAACACCAACCATTTTATTGTTTATTTCCGGAATGGTCATGGTGGTTACCTTATGGTTTTCAAAAAAGGCACGTTATGTTGCCGATACAGAAATTAATTTATCGAGACAAAGTGATACCAAAGAGCGCTTTGAGCCTAATTTTTTATCACGAAATCTGGTGCGATTTACTATGATGGTGTCTGAATACACACAAACTGTGTTTCCTGATTCCTGGACGAAGAAAGTGGATTCCCGCTTTAAAAAGCTGGCAATTACCCTGCCCGAAGGGAAAGTACATGAGTTACCTGCTTTTGATATGGTAAGGGCTGCCGTTAACCTAATGGTAGCCGGAATTTTAATTTCCATTGCTACCTCCTATAAACTGCCATTGTCTACCACCTATGTAACTTTTATGGTGGCTATGGGTACTTCTCTCGCGGACAGGGCCTGGGGTAGTGAAAGTGCAGTTTACAGAGTTGCTGGTGTACTTAATGTTATTGGAGGGTGGTTTTTAACGGCGATCATCGCCTTTATTGCTTCCGGTGTGATTTTAGCGATCATAAGCTTTGGGAAAGGAGCAGCTATAGCCATTTTATTATTTGTTGCCATTTTATTGCTGGCCCGTAACTATATTTCTTACAACAAGAAATCTAAGGCCATACTTGCTGAGGATAGACTCGTAAAAACCGAAAGTAGGTCTATACAAGGAGTCATTTCTGAAAGCTCTTCGAATATCTCCCACGCAATGAAACGCAGCAGCAAACTATACCGGAATAGTATAGAAGGATTGGCAAAACAAGATCTTGACAAGCTTAAAAAGAATAAAAGTAATGTGGTTAAATTATCTGACGAAATTGATGAGCTTCGCGACCATTTATTCTATTTCATTAAAAATCTGGATGATACCAGTTTAGAAGCCAGTAATTTCTACATCAGCATTCTGAGCTATCTAACAGATATAACACAATCTCTTGAATATATCACAAAGATTAGCCACAAGCACGTTAACAACAATCACAAGAAATTAAAATTCAATCAGGTTAAAGATCTAACGGAAATCAATGAGGAACTTGAATCATTATTTGGCAAAACCAAGCAAGCATTCGATAATGGTTCCTATGAGGAAATTGGAGTAATTCTAACTCATAAGCAACGATTGTTTGATATGGTTTCGGACAAAATTGAGAAACAAATTACACGTACCCGTTCAGAAGAATCGAGTCCTAAAAATACGGTTTTATATTTCTCCTTATTGTTGGAAACAAAGGATCTTATGGAAGCAACTATGAAACTTTTGGAGCTTTATTATTCAAAACATGATAAGTCTTATGAGCCTCCTGTAAAAGAAGAATAGGACGCTTATAGATTTTCATAGCATCGCTTTTTGACATTGGAATTAAAGTGGGGCCTGGTAGATAATCAGGCCACTGCTTCCATGGACAGTTTCTGATCGTTTTTAGGAATCAATAGTGATCCCTTGTGCAATACAGTAATTCTGCTGTAGTGAATAGGTTATGGCATCGCTCATCACTTTCATTCCATAGAGAAAGAGGCCCAGGACCCCTAATAATTGTAATATTTCTCCAAATCCAAACTCCATAGGGTGACCTTATTAATAGTTGTTGTCTGCTGTATTAAAACAATTTAAAATAAATAATCGAAATTGCACTATATGTAGTA
>CBDUON010000029.1:0-20634 GCA_965368835.1 uncultured Eudoraea sp.
TACAAAATCATCAAATTCTACCTGAGCCCTTAGATTGATGGTCTGGTTCTTTATATCAAGATCTTCCTGAAAATAATTGTTGACAGCGGTTTCTTCATTCATTCTGAAACGAACGGGTCTAACCATTAAAATTGAATTTGTAATCTGCATATAACGGGTATAAAAAGCTCTGTAAAGTTATGGCTTTTCAAGGGTCTTATTGTAGCCGATTTTCAAAATAAAATCGCAGTAATATCAAAAATAAGTATCTATTCTCTGATCAATGGAAGGGTACTGCAGCGCAACAATCCCTCTTGTTTTCCAATCTCGGCATAAGGGACCTCCTCAACGGTAAATCCCTGATCGCGAAGCCATTTATTAAGTCGGGTGAACGACTTCTCAGACACTATCACCTCCGGGGAGATTGAAAAAACATTACTAAACATCTGATACATTTCATCACTGCTGATCTCAAAGATATTTTCCTTGCCAAAAAAATCTACCAGCCATAGGTACTCTTGCTCTAAAAGGAATCCGTTCTTGTGAAGGATAGCTTTACCCTTCCCAATAGGCTGAAAACAGCAATCTAAGTGCAGCGCATTCTCTTTTGCATTGGTATTAGATTTTCGCAATTCGAAAGATTTGATCTTTTTATGGGGAAATTGCTCTTTCAGATAATCTACCGCTGCCGTATTGGTTCTTGCCGTAATATAACTGGCATAATCTTCCCCACTATACGTTCCCACAAAGATATAGTCATTCCAGGGCATTACATCTCCACCTTCTACATGTACCTGGGGGGGTGGTATTAAAATATTATCAGGGTTAATCACATCGAGCACATGAATAATGGCATCGAATTCCTGCTCTCTGTCTGGCAAAATATTGGCCTTGATAAGCTTATCTTCTATTACAAAGGCTATATCTCTGGAAAAGATCTGATTACAATTGGTAAGCACTTCGGGCCTGAAGACTTTAACCCCATGCTTTAGTAAGACAGCATTAAATGCCTCCATTTCTTTAACCATGTCCGCTTCTTTGGGATAGGTTCCAGCCAAAATATGCTCCAGTGATTTGGGATCATAAGCTTCTTCAGGAGAAGGTACCGGGCCACAGCTTTTTGCTGTGCCAAGAACTACGGCTTTTAGTAAAGATGTCTCATCCCGGACATTGAGTTGGAGCATACAGTATGTATTCTAGCGCTTATTAAGCGACACAAACGGACGTTCGTTCTCTCCTACATATACTTGTCTGGGTCGCCCTATTGGTTCGCCACGTAAACGCATTTCGCGCCATTGGGCAATCCAGCCGGGTAATCTTCCCATAGCAAACATTACTGTAAACATTTCTGTTGGAATGCCTAAGGCCCTGTAAATGATTCCTGAGTAAAAATCTACATTAGGGTATAATTTGCGTTCTACAAAGTATGGATCTTCCAGGGCTACTTTTTCCAGACCTTTGGCTATGTTCAATATTGGATCTTCAATACCCAGATCGCTAAGCACTTCATCTGCTGCGCGTTTTATGATTTTGGCACGTGGATCGAAATTTTTGTACACCCTGTGCCCAAAGCCCATCAATCTAAAGGGATCATTTTTGTCCTTGGCCTTATTCATATATTTTTGAGTATCGCCTCCATCCTTTTCAATAGCCTCCAGCATTTCCAGTACTGCCTGGTTTGCTCCTCCGTGTAGTGGACCCCAAAGTGCAGATATTCCTGCTGAAAGAGATACAAATAATCCCGCGTGTGAAGAACCGGTAATTCTAACTGTAGAAGTAGAACAGTTTTGTTCGTGGTCTGCATGCAGAATGAGTAACTGATCTAATGCATCAATTACAATCTTGTTTTTGACATACTCTTTATTGGGCCTTTTAAACATCATTTTGTGAAGATTCTCCACATAACCCAATGTATCATCTCCGTAATCTAAGGGTAGTCCTTTTTGCTTTCTCATGGTCCAGGCCACCAGAACCGGAAATTTTGCCATGATCCTAATAATAGCATAATACATTTCTTTCTCAGAAGAAATATTTACTGAGGTAGGATTAAAAGCGATCAATGCACTTGTCAGGGAAGAAAGCACACCCATTGGGTGGGCCGATTTTGGAAAGGCATCCAGGATCTTTTTCATTTCCTCATCTATGTGCGATTCATGTTTTATATCTTCATGGAACTGATGTAATTGCTCTTTATTCGGTAATTCACCAAAGATGAGAAGATAGGCCACCTCTAAAAAATCGGCTTTTTCTGCCAGCTCTTCAATATTATAGCCTCTATACCTCAAAATACCTTTTTCCCCATCCAGATAGGTTATAGCACTTTCACAAGAACCTGTGTTCTTATACCCCGGATCTAGGGTGATCATACCTGTAGAAGACCGTAGTTTTTTAATATCAATAGCAAGTTCCTTCTCGGTTCCTTCCACTACCGGGAATTCGTATTTTTTGCCTTCGTATTCGAGTATAGCTTTATCTTTCATGTATATGATTTTGGTGTTAATTTGAAAGTATGTTAAAGGTAAGGAAAAGGCGCGTTCTTCACAATTCTGCAAAGCTGTTTATCTCAAGTTTTATTGGAAATTTACAACAGGCTCTACTTCATAAATATGAGGTCCTTATTTTTGAATACTAATAGTTTTTCACGGTACTCTTTGGCATATCCAGAATCAAAAAAGGCCTTTCGAAATACGAAAGGCCCCTAGTTAAAAGTTTGTGCTTTTATTACCCTACTTTAAAGGCATGTACTCCGGGATAATAAGCAACAGATCCCAATTCTTCCTCAATGCGCAATAACTGATTGTATTTTGCCATACGGTCTGAGCGTGAAGCCGAACCTGTTTTAATCTGTCCTGTATTTAAGGCAACTGCCAGATCCGCAATTGTATTGTCTTCAGTTTCTCCGGATCTGTGAGACATCACACTGGTATAACCGGCATTCTTGGCCATATTCACTGCTGCGATGGTCTCAGTTAAGGTTCCAATTTGGTTTACCTTAATTAATATAGAATTAGCGATCCCTTCCTTGATCCCTTTTGAAAGCCTGGTTACATTGGTCACAAAAAGATCGTCCCCAACCAACTGAACTTTATCCCCAACGAGATCTGATAATATTTTCCAGCCTTTCCAATCGTTTTCATCCATCCCATCCTCAATAGATATGATTGGGTATTTCTTACAAAGAGAAGCCAGGTATTTAGCTTGTTCCTCCGAAGTTCTTATGGCGCCTTTCTTACCTTCGAACTTTGTATAATCGTATTTTCCATTTACATAGAATTCGGCGGCAGCACAGTCTAATGCCACCATAACATCATCTCCTAGCGTATATCCCGCTTTTTTTACTGCTTTGGCAATTGTATCCAAAGCATCTTCCGTTCCGTCTAGCGTAGGCGCAAATCCACCTTCATCACCTACGGCTGTACTCAGTCCTCTATCGTGCAATACTTTCTTAAGGTTGTGAAAGATCTCAGTACCCATTTGTATGGCATGGGAAAAATTCTTGGCCTTAACCGGCATTACCATAAACTCCTGAAAAGCAATAGGTGCATCTGAATGCGACCCACCGTTAATGATGTTCATCATAGGAACAGGCAAGGTATTAGCACTAACCCCGCCTACGTAACGATACAGAGACATACCCATTTCATTTGCTGCCGCCTTCGCTACCGCGAGGGATACTCCCAGAATTGCATTGGCACCTAATTTTGACTTATTGGGGGTCCCATCAAGATCTATCATAGTTTGATCTATCAGGTTTTGGTCAAAAACCATCATTCCCCGAATCTTATCGGCAATAGTCGTATTCACATTCTTTACGGCTTTCATTACGCCTTTACCCATAAAAGCCTTTCCACCATCTCTTAATTCCACAGCTTCGTGTTCCCCGGTAGAAGCGCCGGAAGGAACCGCTGCCCTGCCTAAAACACCATTTTGTGTAACTACATCTACCTCCACGGTAGGATTTCCTCTTGAGTCAAATATTTGACGGGCATGTACATCCAGGATGATACTCATATTTACTTGCTTTATATGGTTGATTTCTATTACTGCAAAGATACAAAAGGCCCTTGGGAATTAAACTTATTTCCTAAGATTTTGCCTTCCTTATTGGGTGTTTTTATACTAAAATATCCTTCTTGCTATGTTCCCTGATCAATTCAAAATATTGATCGAACAGATAAGCCGCATCATGGGGACCGGGGCTTGCCTCGGGATGGTATTGCACAGAAAAAACGTTTTTGTTCTTCATCCGTATTCCGGCTACGGTCTGATCGTTAAGATGCAAATGCGTAATGACCAATTCCGGATGTGCTTCTGTTTGTTCCCTGTTGATCGCAAAACCGTGATTTTGAGATGTGATCTCACCCTTCCCGGTTTCTAAATTGAGTACCGGATGATTAATACCTCGGTGGCCATTGTACATTTTATAGGTAGACACTCCATTGGCCAGTGCTATGACCTGATGTCCCAGACAGATCCCGAATAAGGGCTTGTCTTGTGCAATGATCTCTTTGGCAGTCTGAATTGCCTCTTTTAAGGGTTCAGGATCGCCAGGTCCGTTGGATATAAAGTACCCATCAGGGTTCCATGCTTCCAGATCTGCAAAGCTGCTATCGTAAGGAAATACTTTAATATAGGCATCCCTGGCTGCCAGATTTCGGAGAATATTCTTTTTTATACCAATGTCTAATGCTGCAATGCGGTAGGTGGCATCTTCCTTCCCAAAGTAATACGGTTCTTTTGTGGAGACCTTTGAAGATAGTTCCAGGCCTACCATACTAGGTACTTTTTCAAGTTCCTGTTTTAATTCGTCAATAGCGTCTACACGGGTAGAGATAACTGCGTTCATGGCACCATGGTCTCTTATATAACTAACGAGTGCCCTGGTATCTACATCAGAGATTGCAAGTGTCTTATTTTTTGTTAGAAAATCTTGTAAACTTCCATCGGCATCTGGTCGTGAATATTCATAACTGAAATTCTTACAGATCAGTCCGGCTATCTTTATAGACTCCGATTCAACTTCTTCATTATTCGCTCCATAATTCCCTATATGGGCATTGGTCATTACCATGAGCTGGCCGAAATAGGATGGATCCGTAAAAATCTCCTGATACCCTGTCATTCCGGTATTAAAACAAACTTCACCAAAGGCAGTACCTTCGGTATTACCTACGGCCTTGCCATAAAAAATAGTGCCGTCTGCCAATAATAATAAAGCTTTCTTTTTGGTCTGATACTTCATTGAACTGCAATTATTTAAGATTTCACAAATAAACATAAAAAAAGGATAGACTTTTAGGTCTACCCTTTTCAAATTTTTCAAACGTTATAAACATCCTATTCCTTTGAATCATCTGTTTTCGTTTCTTTTGGACTATCGCCCTCATCTTTCTTTGGAGCTTCCTTCTTAGGCTTCTCAGCTTTTGGAGCCTTTGCTTCCGGCGCCTCAGTTTTTGGCGTTTCAACTTCTGCCTCCTTTGTTTCCTCGGTGGCAACAGCAGTGGTCTCAGATTTCTTGGCACTTCGACTTCTACGCGTAGTTTTCTTTTTCTTGGCCTTTCCAGCATTGTAGATCTCATTAAAATCTACCAACTCTATCATGGCCATATCAGCATTATCTCCCAAACGGTTACCCAGTTTTATGATCCTGGTATACCCCCCTGGTCTGTCTCCGATCTTTTCAGAAACCGTACTAAACAATTCTGAAACTGCGTATTTATCTCTAAGATTCCTAAAAACGATTCTTCTGTTATGAGTACCTTTTTCAAGGGACACATTATTCTCTGCCTTTGATTTTGTAATCAAGGGTTCAATGAATTGTTTTAAGGCCTTGGCCTTGGCTACTGTCGTATTGATTCTTTTGTGCTCAATTAAGGAACAGGCCATATTCGCCAACATAGCAGATCTATGCGCTGTTTTTCTCCCTAAGTGATTGACTTTCTTACCGTGTCTCATCGTTCTTTGCTATCTGATCTTTTTTTCGGGTCTATCTTAAAAGCCCCAGGTAAAAGCTAATATTAATCTTTATCTAGTTTGTATTTGGATAGGTCCATCCCAAAGTTTAAGCCCTTGTTTATTACAAGTTCTTCTAACTCCGTCAAGGATTTCTTACCAAAATTCCTGAATTTCATCAAGTCGTTCTTATTGAAAGAAACCAAGTCACCCAAGGTATCTACCTCCGCTGCCTTTAAGCAGTTTAAGGCTCTTACGGAAAGGTCCATATCAACCAATTTGGTTTTCAACAACTGCCTCATATGAAGGGATTCCTCATCATAGGTCTCAGTTTGAGCGATCTCATCTGCCTCCAGGGTGATGCGTTCGTCCGAGAATAACATAAAGTGATGAATTAACACTTTAGCAGCCTCTGTAAGCGCATCTTTTGGGTGAATAGAACCATCTGAAACGATCTCGAAAATCAATTTCTCATAATCGGTTTTTTGTTCTACCCTAAAGTTCTCAATGCTGTATTTTACATTCTTCACAGGAGTGAAGATAGAATCTACTGCAATAGTTCCTATTGGAGCGTTAGATTTCTTATTTTCCTCTGCTGGAACGTATCCTCGTCCCTTTTCGATGATCAATTCCATATTGATGCTCACCTTAGGAACCATGTTACAGATCACCAATTCCGGATTCAAAACCTGGAATCCTGAGATAAACTTTTGAAAGTCTCCTGCCGTTAGCTGATCTTTTCCACTAACGGAAACTGATACAGTTTCTTCATTAACGTCTTCTATCTGTCTTTTAAAACGAACCTGCTTAAGGTTGAGGATAATTTCCGTAACGTCTTCTACTACTCCTTCAATAACGGAAAATTCGTGTTCAACTTTATCGATCCTCACCGAAGTAATCGCGAATCCCTCCAAAGACGAAAGCAAAACTCTTCTAAGTGCGTTCCCAACAGTTAATCCATAACCAGGTTCCAAAGGGCGAAATTCAAACTTCCCTTCGAAATCTGAGGAATCGATCATTATTACTTTATCGGGTTTCTGAAAATTAAATAATGCCATAGTCGAATATGTGTTGTTTATTTAGAGTATAACTCAACGATTAATTGTTCTTTGATGTTCTCTGGTATCTGAAGTCTTTCTGGTACAGAAACAAAAGTTCCTTCCAATTTGTCAGAATTCCAGGTAATCCACTCGTATACGCTACTATTAGCAGCCAATGAATCGCCAATGGCTTGTAGAGATTTTGATTTTTCCCTAACACCAACTACATCTCCGGGTTTTAAAGAAAAGGAAGGAATATTCACTAACTCTCCATTAACGGTAATGTGTCTGTGTGATACTAATTGTCTGGCTCCACTTCTGGTTGGAGAAATTCCCATTCTGTAAACCACGTTGTCTAAACGGGCTTCACATAATTGCAGTAATACTTCCCCTGTAACTCCTTTGCTTCGGTTGGCCTTAGCAAATAAATTCCGGAATTGCTTTTCCAAAATTCCATAGGTGTACTTTGCTTTCTGCTTTTCCATTAACTGGATAGCATACTCTGATTTTTTTCCACGGCGTCTGTTATTTCCGTGTTGTCCTGGAGGATAATTCTTTTTCTCAAAAGACTTGTCGTCTCCAAATATCGCCTCTCCGAATTTACGGGCGATCTTTGATTTAGGTCCTGTGTATCTTGCCATCTTCTTTTAAATTAAAAGTGTGATTATGAATTAAGGCTTATCCTTCGATAATCGTAACTACACTTTTGTGAGAACTTTGTTTTAGGATTATGATTGTAATTAAACTCTTCTTCTTTTTGGTGGCCTGCAGCCGTTGTGCGGCATTGGGGTTACATCAATGATCTCAGTAACCTCTATTCCTGCATTGTGCAAAGATCTGATAGCTGATTCACGTCCATTTCCGGGACCTTTCACATATACCTTCACTTTTCTCAAACCTGCATCGTGAGCGGTTTTAGCGCACTCTTCCGAAGCTATCTGAGCAGCATAGGGAGTATTTTTCTTGGAACCTCTAAAACCCATTTTACCGGCAGATGCCCATGAAATTACATCTCCTTTTTTATTGGTAAGGGAGATAATGATATTATTGAACGAAGCGGTAATATGTGCTTCTCCGGTAGATTCTACAATTACCTTACGTTTCTTCGTTGCCTTTGTACCTGTCTTTGCCATACTACGCCTTATTACTTAGTAGCCTTCTTCTTGTTAGCTACTGTTTTTCTTTTACCTTTTCTTGTTCTGGAATTGTTCTTGGTTCGTTGTCCTCTCAATGGAAGTCCGGATCTGTGACGGATTCCTCGGTAACAACCAATATCCATAAGCCTTTTGATATTCAGCTGGTTCTCTGAACGCAATTCACCTTCAATCTTATAAGAAGCAATTACGTCCCGGATACGACCAATTTCATCGTCGTCCCAGTCAGATACCTTTGTATCTGCACTTACTTTTGCTTTCTCCAATATTTCCAATGCTCTGCTTTTACCTATTCCAAAGATGTAGGTAAGTGCAATAACACCTCTTTTTTGTTTTGGGATATCTACCCCTGCAATTCTTGCCATAATTACCCTTGTCTTTGTTTGAATCTAGGATTCTTCTTATTAATTACGTACAACGTGCCCTTTCTGCGAACAATTTTGCAGTCTGCACTTCTCTTTTTTATCGATGCTCTTACTTTCATGTTTCGAGTTTCTTAATATCTATATGTAATTCTAGCCTTGCTTAAATCGTAAGGACTCATCTCCAGCTTCACCTTATCGCCTGGCAATAGTTTTATATAATGCATCCGCATTTTACCTGAAATATGTGCAGTGACCACATGACCATTCTCCAACTCCACTCTAAACATGGCATTAGATAATGCTTCAATGATACTTCCATCCTGCTCTATAGCTGCTTGCTTGGCCATAATTTTATGCTACTTTTCTATTTTTTCCAGTTTTCATCAATCCGTCATAGTGTCTGTTCAAAAGATAAGCGTTCACTTGTTGAACCGTATCAATTGCAACCCCCACCATAATTAACAATGAAGTACCTCCGTAAAACAATGCCCATCCTGCCTGTATGTCCATTAACTTCACAACAATTGCCGGTAGTACAGCCAACAAGGCTAAAAATACAGATCCCGGTAAGGTGATCAGTGACATTATCTTATCTAAGAAATTTCCGGTTTCTTTCCCAGGGCGTATCCCCGGTATAAATCCACCACTTCTTTTTAGATCATCGGCCATTTTATTTGTTGGCACGGTGATCGCCGTATAGAAATAGGTAAATATGATGATCAATAAGGCAAACAAAATGTTGTATGCCAATCCAAATATATCCTGAAACTGAACTTCCATCCATTGGCCAATTGCAGTATCATTAAAGGTTCTTCCTAACAATCCGGGCGCAAACATAATTGCCTGTGCAAAGATGATAGGCATTACCCCAGAGGCATTCAACTTAAGTGGAATATATTGTCTGGAGCCCATAACGTTCTTCTCATAACCGCCGGAAGCCGATCTTCTTGCATATTGCACGGGTATTCTCCTGGTGGCCATTACCAGCAATACACTGAGTAAGATCACCACAAACCACAAGATAACTTCTACTAAAATCAGCATGGGTCCGCCATTTCCATCCCATCTTGTGATAGCTTCCTGCACAAATGACTGAGGCATGGTTGCAATGATCCCTATCATGATAAGCAGAGAGATTCCATTTCCAATACCTTTGTCAGTAATCTTTTCTCCAAGCCACATCGCAAAGACACAACCTGTCACCAAAATGATCACAGAAGGAACTATAAAGTTCAACCCTTTTCCTAATAAAAAGGCAGAATCTGGTACTCCCAAAGCACCAAGGCTATATAGATAGGCCGGTGCCTGTACAATACAGATCCCTATGGTTAGCCATCGGGTAATTTGATTCTTTGTTTTTCGTCCACTTTCACCTTCCTTGTCCAGTTTTTGGAGATAAGGAACAGCTATACCCATTAACTGCACCACAATAGATGCAGAAATATAAGGCATGATGCCTAAGGCAAAAACAGAAGCATTGGCAAATGCACCTCCTGTAAAGGCATTCAGAATCCCAAGGATTCCTTGTTCCGTATTAGAGGAAAGCTCTGCCAACTGTGAGGTATCAATACCGGGAAGCACTACCTGAGCACCAAAACGGTACACAACCAGTAAGCCAAGGGTCAGTAATATCCTGTTCCTAAGCTCTTCAATCTTCCAAATATTTGATATGATCTCAAAAAATTTCTTCATAGTGCCTGCTCTCTTATAACGTTATGGCTTCTCCACCTGCAGCTTCAATGGCCTTCTTGGCAGTTGCAGTAAATTTGTGAACAGAGATCTTTAGCGGAGCTTTTAATTCTCCACCTCCAAGGATTTTTACCAAATCGTTTTTTCCAGCTAAATTATTTACAATCAGATCTTCGATTCCAACGGTCTTTTTTACAGCACCTTTGTCTACCAAATCCTGAAGTGTATTTAAATTGATACCGCGGTATTCAATTCTGTTTATGTTGGTAAAACCAAACTTAGGAACTCTTCGTTGCAACGGCATCTGACCACCCTCGAAACCAATTTTCTTTGAGTATCCAGAACGAGACTTAGCACCTTTATGACCTCTGGTGGCAGTGCCTCCTTTACCGGAACCCTGTCCTCTACCAATGGTCTTTCCGTCCTTATGAACAGAACCTGCTGCTGGTTTTAAATTGCTTAAATTCATTTCAACACTTATTTCTTAAGCTTCTTCTGTAGAAACCAAATGTTTAACTTTATTGATCATCCCAAGGATGTTGGCAGAATCGTCGTGAACTACCACTTGTCCTATCTTACGCAGTCCTAATGCCTCTAAGGTCCTCTTTTGCCTTTGGGGTCTTTTTATACTGCTTTTTAACTGAGTGACTTTAATCTTTCCCATGGTTCCTTATCCTTTAAATACTTTATCTAAGGCGATTCCTCGCTGATTGGCTACAGTTTTTGCATCCCTTAATTGTAAGAGTGCATCGAATGTTGCCTTTACGACGTTATGTGGGTTAGATGATCCCTGAGATTTAGACAATACATCTTGCACCCCAACTGCCTCGAGCACCGCTCTAACAGCTCCACCGGCTATAACCCCGGTACCATGCGATGCAGGCTGAATATAAACTCGGGCTCCACCAAATTTTCCTTTTTGTTCGTGAGGTACGGTGCCTTTGCTCAAGGGAATACGAATAAGATTCTTTTTAGCATCTTCAATAGCCTTGGCGATAGACGTTGCAACATCCTTAGATTTTCCAAGACCATGCCCTACAACACCACTCTCATCTCCTACCACTACGATCGCAGAAAAACCAAAAGCTCTTCCCCCCTTAGTTACCTTAGTAACCCTTTGAACACCTACCAGGCGATCCTTAAGATCCAGACCTCCGGGTTTTACTGTTTCTACATTCTTGTATTTACCGTACATAGTATCAATTAAAATTTTAATCCACCTTCTCTGGCACCTTCGGCCAATGATTTCACCCTACCGTGATATAAATTTCCACCACGATCAAAAGCTACAGCATCTATCCCGGCTTTTTTGGCCTTTTCGGCTACAGCCTTACCCACTTGGGCGGCTATCTCCATCTTGGTGCCTTTGCTTTTGCTTAATTCTTTATCTCTGGATGAAGCTGCAACCAGGGTTTCACCCTTAGTATCGTCTATCACCTGAGCATAAATCTCCTTGTTGCTTCTGTAAACAGACAACCGAGGTCTTGCAGCAGTGCCGTTAGAGATCTTTCTGATTCTCTTCTGGATGCGTTCTCTTCTTTGTGTTTTTGATAATCCCATAATACTATACTTATGCTGATTTACCTGCTTTTCTTCTTATTTGTTCACCCACAAACCTGATCCCTTTTCCTTTGTAAGGTTCTGGCTTACGGAACGCTCGTATTTTTGCAGCAATTTGTCCTATTAATTGCTTGTCATGCGAGGTTAATTTGATGGTCGGATTCTTTCCCTTTTCGGCTGTTGTTTCAACTTTTACTTCCGGAGTAATTTCAAAAACAATATTATGAGAGAATCCTAGTGCAAGATCTAATTTCTGACCTTGATTAGTGGCCCTGTATCCAACACCTACCAATTCCAGTTCTTTTGTCCAGCCTTTAGCAACTCCTTCGATCATATTAAAGATCAAGGATCTGTAAAGTCCGTGTTTTGCCTTGTGCTCCTTAGAATCTGAAGGCCTGGTCACCCATACTTGATTATCCTCTACCTTAATAGCCACTCCGGAGAACTCTTGGGTCAATTCTCCCAATTTTCCCTTTACAGAAATGATGTTCTCCTGTATTTCTACAGTAGTTCCTTCTGGGATTGCTATCGGATTATTTCCTATTCTAGACATTTTCTTTAACTTTTAATCAGTTTAATAAACGTAGCACAAAACTTCACCACCTACGTTGTCCTTTGCGGCTTGTTTGCTTGTCATTACCCCGTGAGAAGTAGAGACAATTGCAACTCCCAAACCGTTTAAAACCCTTGGTAAATCATCAGATCCCGCATACTTACGCAAGCCGGGCTTACTGATTCGTTGTATTTTTTTAATGACCGGTTCTTTGGTATTCTTATCGTATTTCAAAGCAATTTTTATAATACCCTGAACCTCATTTTCTTCAAATTTATAACTAAGGATATACCCCTGATCGAATAAGATCTTGGTAATCTCTTTCTTTAGATTGGAAGCTGGTATCTCAACTACCCTGTGACCCGCTCTACTGGCGTTTCTAACTCTTGTCAAATAATCTGCTATAGGATCTGTAAACATCTTCTTGCCTTTTTATATGGTACTACCAACTTGCTTTTTTAACCCCTGGGATTAATCCCTTATTGGCCATTTCTCTGAACATTACTCTGGATAGTCCAAAAGTCCTCATGTAGCCTTTTGGTCTTCCTGTAAGTTTGCAGCGATTGTGCATACGAACTGGAGAAGCATTTCGCGGTAATTTTTGTAACCCGTCATAGTCTCCGGCCTCTTTTAAGGCTTTTCTCTTCTCTGCGTATTTCGCTACTGTTTTCGCCCTTTTACGTTCACGGGCTTTCATTGATTCTTTAGCCATACTAATTCTTTTTAAAAGGTAGACCCAGTTCTGTCAACAAGGATTTTGCTTCTTTATCTGTATCTGCGGAGGTCACAAAGGTGATATCCATTCCGTTAATTCTATTGATCTTATCTATGTTGATCTCAGGAAATATGATCTGTTCGGTGACGCCCAGGTTATAATTTCCACGACCGTCAAAACCGGTAGCTCTTATCCCCTGAAAATCGCGTACCCTTGGCAAGGCAGTTGTTACCAACCTGTCTAAAAACTCATACATACGCTCACCTCTTAAGGTAACTTTAGCGCCAATGGGCATGCCTTTTCTTAATTTGAAGGACGCAACGTCTTTCTTGGATATGGTAGAAACTGCTTTCTGACCTGTGATCATAGACATTTCTTCAATTGCATGGTCAATAAGTTTCTTATCGGCCACGGCAGCACCAACACCTCTGCTCATCACAATTTTCTTCAATTTAGGAACCTGCATGACGTTGTCATACCCAAATTCCTCCTTAAGCGCAGCTATAATGCGCTCTTGGTATTCTTTCTTTAATCTTGGAACGTAAGCCATAACTATATTACCTCGTTAGATTTTTTAGAAACTCGCACTTTTTTTCCATCTCTCATTTCAAAACCAACTCTGGTAGTATCTCCAGATTTGCCATCGATCAATGACAAGTTTGAAATATGAATAGGTGCTTCTTTTTTCACAATCCCGCCCTGTGGATTCTTTGCACTGGGCTTCTCATGTTTGGAAACCATATTGGCGCCCTCAACGATTGCTTTATTTTTTACGCGGTCTACGGTCACCACCTTACCTTCAGTACCTTTATGGTCTCCGGCTATGATGCGAACTGTATCCCCTGTTTTAATTTTTAACTTCATAGTCTGTATGTTTATAGCACCTCAGGAGCTAATGAAACAATCTTCATAAACTGTTTGTCCCTAAGCTCTCTGGCTACAGGTCCAAAAACCCTGGTTCCTCTCATTTCTCCGGTTGGGTTCAAAAGAACACAAGCGTTATCGTCGAAACGGATATACGAACCGTCTGGTCTGCGTACTTCTTTCTTGGTGCGCACTACCACGGCAGTTGAAACTGCTCCTTTTTTAATGGTCCCGTTTGGGGTAGCCTCTTTTACAGATACTACAATTTTATCCCCTACAGAAGCATATCTTCTTTTGGTTCCTCCAAGGACGCGGATAGTCAACACCTCTTTTGCTCCGGTGTTATCTGCCACTTTAAGTCTAGATTCTTGCTGTAACATAATTATTTAGCTCTTTCAAGGATTTCTACCAATCTCCAGCATTTGGTCTTACTTAAAGGTCTTGTTTCCATGATCTTTACCTTATCACCAATTTTGCAATCGTTGGTTTCATCGTGTGCAACATATTTCTTTGTCCGCAATACGAACTTACCATACATAGGATGTTTTACCCGCTTCACTTCAGAAACCACAATCGATTTCTCCATTCTGTTGCTGGTTACAACCCCTACTCGTTCTTTTCTTAAATTTCTTTTTTCCATAAAGCAGAACCCGTTATTGGTTTTCCCTTTTTGTTATTTCAGTTGCCAATCGTGCTACTGTTCTTTTCACCTTCCTTAACTGAAGTGGATTTTCCAGCGGCGTTACGGAATGAGCCATTTTCAAATCGGCGTGTTGCTTCTTGAATTCGGCTACTTTTTCCTTTAATTCCTCTACCGATAATTCTATTATCTCTGATTGTTTCATGATCTTAATCAATAAAAATTACGCGGCATCGTAATCTCTTGCCACTATAAATTTTGTTTTTACCGGTAATTTCTGTGCAGCCAATCGCAAAGCTTCCTGTGCAACGTCCATAGGCACTCCGGCTACTTCAAACATTATTCTTCCTGGTTTAACAACAGCCACGAAATATTCCGGAGCTCCTTTACCTTTACCCATACGCACCTCTAGAGGCTTCTTGGTAATAGGCTTGTCTGGAAATATCTTGATCCAAAGTTGCCCTTGTCTTTTCATATATCGTGTAGCTGCAATACGCGCGGCTTCTATCTGACGAGAGGTAATAAAGCTAGAATCCATTGATTTAATTCCAAACATTCCGTTTGAGAGTTGATGACCCCTCCCGGAATTACCTTTCATACGGCCTTTTTGCGCTTTGCGAAACTTGGTTCTTTTTGGCTGTAACATTTCTTCCTACTACTTTAATATATATTACTTTCTTCTTCGTTTCTTTCCAGGATCGTTCTTGTCCTTTCCTGTACCCTTAGACATTCCCACTAATGGAGAAAGATCTCTTTTTCCATAAACTTCCCCTTTCATGATCCAAACTTTTAAACCTAATCTTCCGTAGGTTGTATGAGCCTCATGCTGGGCATAGTCAATATCTGCTCTGAAGGTAGATAATGGAATACGTCCATCTTTATAAGATTCTGAACGTGCCATCTCTGCCCCATTTAATCTGCCGGAAATCTGTATTTTAATCCCCTCAGCATTCATTCTCATGGCCGCAGCAATCGACATTTTGATCGCCCTACGGTAAGAGATCCTGTTTTCAATTTGACGAGCAATACTGGCCGCAACCAAATTGGCGTCTACTTCAGGTCTTTTGATTTCGAAGATGTTGATCTGAACTTCTTTGTCCGTGATCTTCTTAAGCTCTTCTTTTAGTTTATCAACTTCCTGACCACCTTTTCCGATAATGATACCAGGTCTTGCCGTGGTGATCGTAACGGTGATCAATTTTAGTGTTCTTTCAATAATAACCCTGGAAACACTTGCTTTCGCCAAACGAGCATGAATGTACTTACGGATCTTATCATCCTCGGCAAGTTTATCACCGTAGTCATTTCCTCCATACCAGTTAGATTCCCATCCTCTGATGATCCCTAAGCGATTTCCTATTGGATTCGTTTTTTGTCCCATACTAAGCTTCTGTATTATTGTTTGCTCCTACTACCAATGTAACATGATTAGAACGTTTTCTTATTCTGTGTGCTCTTCCCTGAGGGGCTGGTCTTAATCGTTTCAGCATACGACCAGAATCTACTCTGATCTCTGTTATAAAAAGATCGGCCTCTTCTATATTAGCATCTTCATTCTTAGCCTGCCAGTTAGCGATCGCAGAAAGTAATAACTTCTCTAATCTACGGGAAGCTTCTTTTGGATTAAAACGCAAGATAGCTAGTGCCTTTTCAACTTCTGCACCCCGAACCAAATCTGCCACCAAACGCATCTTACGAGGCGATGTTGGGCAATTATTCAATTTAGCGAATGCCAGCTCTTTCTTCTCTGCCTTTATTCTTTCGGCCATTTGTTTTTTTCGAACTCCCATAGCTTACTTACCTTTTACCTTTATTTTTTGCTCCCGCATGACCCCTAAAAGATCTTGTTGGAGAGAACTCGCCTAATTTGTGACCTACCATGTTTTCTGTAACATATACGGGGACAAATTGTTTCCCATTATGTACAGCGATGGTTTGACCAACGAAATCTGGTGTGATCATCGAAGCTCTGGACCATGTTTTAATGACGGTCTTCTTACCTGCATCTACATTCTGCTGGACTTTCTTTTCCAGACTATTATGAACGTAAGGTCCTTTTTTTAGTGAACGTGCCATTTCTTTCTACTTTTTATTTCTTTCTACGTTCTATAATATATCTGTTGGTATCCTTGGTCTTAGAACGAGTTCTAAATCCTTTGGCAGGAATACCATTTCTTGATCTTGGATGTCCTCCGGAGGCTTTACCTTCCCCACCACCCATTGGGTGATCTACTGGGTTCATGGCTACCGGTCTTGTTCTTGGTCTTCTGCCCAACCATCTGCTTCTTCCTGCTTTACCAGAAACAATCAATTGGTGGTCTGAATTGGAAACAGCTCCAATAGTGGCCAAACAATTCCCTAGTACCATTCGGGTTTCACCTGAAGGTAATTTTATAGTGACAAACTTTCCTTCCTTAGCCATAAGCTGAGCAAAGGTTCCTGCACTTCTAGCCATAACAGCTCCCTGACCAGGGCGAAGTTCTATACAGGAGATGATTGTTCCCAATGGAATCTCATTCATTGGCAAGGCATTCCCGATCTCTGGTGCCACACCGTTTCCAGAAACTACAGCTTGTCCTACCTGTAATCCGTTCTGGGCAATTATGTAACTCTTTTCCCCGTCCTTATATGCCAAAAGAGCAATAAAAGCGGTTCTGTTAGGATCGTACTGAATAGAGGTAACTTCGGCTTCCACATTGTGCTTTAACCTTTTAAAGTCTACCAAACGATACCTTCTTTTGTGACCTCCACCTCTATGGCGCATGGTCATCTTTCCATGACTGTTTCTACCTCCCGACTTTTTTAACGGAGCAAGCAAGCTTTTCTCCGGCTTATCAGCAGTAAGCGCGTCAAATCCGTTTACTACTTTAAATCGCTGTCCAGGAGTGATTGGTTTTAATTTTCTAACTGACATTTCGTGTCTTTATAGATTACTGTAAAAATCAATGACATCGCCTTCCACAATATCAACAATTGCCTTCTTATAGGCTTTTGTTTTTCCCTGTTGTACACCAGTTTTGGTGTATTTGGTCTTGCGGTTAGGACCATAATTCATGGTACGAACCTTTTTAACGGAAACACCATAAGCATCTTCAACTGCGTCCTTGATCTGTATCTTGTTTGCTTTTGTTTTCACGATAAAACCATAGCGATTATGTAACTCGCTATCTGCTGTCATCTTCTCCGTTATAATTGGCTTTATTAACACACTCATGATTTTCCTATTTATTTAAGTTGGATTCAATGCCCTCTAAGGACCCTTCCAAAAGCACAATATTATTCGCGTTTAATATTTTGTAAGTGCTTAATTCTGAGTTAGTTACGACCTCTGAACCTCCTAAATTGCGCGACGACAAATATACATTATTATTTGAATCGCCCAACACAAACAGGGACTTTTTATTTTCAAGACCCAGCCCTTTCAATACCTGGATAAAATCCTTGGTCTTCGGGGTATCAAATTTGAAGTCTTCAACTACCATGATAGCGTTCTCCTGATTCTTGATACTCAAGGCCGATTTACGGGCCAAACGCTTCAGGTTTTTGTTCAATTTTAAGCTGTAATCCTTAGGTCTTGGACCAAAGATTCTACCACCCCCGCGAAAAATAGGCGACTTTATACTACCTGCTCTTGCGGTTCCGGTTCCTTTTTGCTTTTTGATCTTACGGGTACTCCCTACAATCTCAGCTCTTTCCTTCGTCTTGTGAGTACCTTGCCTCTGATGTGCCCTATACTGTTTAACATCCAGGTATATGGCATGATTATTAGGCTCTATCTTATAAACAGCATCAGAAAGGTCTGCCTTTCTCCCTGTCTCTTTTCCTTTGATATCTAAAACTGCTACCTTCATTATTTCTCGATGGTTACGTAAGCATTTTTATGTCCGGGAACAGCACCTTTCACAACGATCAGGTTTTTTTCCGGCACTACTTTCAATACTCTCAGGTTTTGAACAGTAACTCGTTCTCCTCCCATTCTACCTGCCATCTTCATACCTTTGAAGACCCTGGCAGGATATGAGGCCGCACCAATAGATCCCGGTGCTCTCAAACGGTTGTGCTGTCCGTGAGTAGCTTGTCCGACACCGGCAAAGCCGTGTCTCTTTACTACCCCCTGGAAACCTTTCCCTTTAGAAGTTGCAGAAACATCTACAAATTCTCCTTCTACAAACAGATCTACGCCAAGCGTATCACCTAATTTGTGTTCTCCTTCAAAATGACGGAATTCGACGACTTTTTTCTTGGGAGAAGCACCTGCTTTTTTGAAATGGCCCGTTTCGGACTTATTCGCACGTTTTTCTGCCTTGTCATCGAAACCGAGTTGAAGGGCATTATACCCGTCTACCTCTTCGGTTCTGACTTGGGTAACGATACATGGTCCTGCTTCAATGACAGTACATGGAATATTCTTTCCATTCTCATCAAAGATGCTGGTCATGCCCACTTTTTTTCCTATTAACCCAGACATACTATTATTATTAATTGTTACTATTCTACTTTTTTTGACAAAAAAACAGGGTCAAAAATAATTCGACCCCGAATGTATTTTTGTTACCGTTTTTCCTTTGCGAACCGCGCCGGACATGTCGTGGAAAGAGCTAACTCCTTCCATTGCTTTTATCACACCTTGATCTCTACCTCCACACCACTTGGCAGCTCTAATTTCATTAGGGCATCAATGGTCTTGGATGAGGAACTGTAAATATCCAGCAACCTCTTGTAAGAGCTCAATTGAAATTGTTCTCTGGATTTCTTGTTTACGTGGGGAGAACGCAATACTGTAAAGATCTTCTTGTGAGTAGGTAATGGAATAGGTCCCGTAACCACTGCACCGGTTGACTTTACTGTTTTAACGATCTTCTCAGCAGACTTATCTACCAGATTGTAATCGTATGATTTTAATTTTATTCTGATTTTCTGACTCATCTTCTACAAATTAAGCGGTTACCCCTTTAGTTGCTTTAATAACCTCTTCTGCTATACTGGAAGGGGTTTCTGCATAATGTGAAAATTCCATTGTGCTGGTCGCTCTTCCCGAAGAAAGAGTTCTTAAAGATGTTACATATCCAAACATTTCAGAAAGTGGAACTTCGGCTTTAATAACCTTTGCTCCTGCTCTGTCATCCATATTGGTTACATGACCTCTTCTTCTGTTAAGATCCCCAACAATATCTCCCATGTTTTCTTCAGGAGTAATGGCTTCCATCTTCATAATTGGCTCCATAAGAACTGGCTTTGCAGATTTTGCAGCCGCTTTATAACCGATCTTGGCGGCCAATTCAAAAGAAAGAGCATCCGAATCCACCGGGTGGAATGATCCATCCCTCAGGGTAATTTTCATGCTGTCCATCTCAAATCCGGCCAAAGGACCATTCTTCATGGCCTCTCTGAATCCTTTTTCTACTGAAGGAATATATTCCCTTGGGATGTTCCCCCCCTTGATCACGTTTACGAACTCAAGTCCGGGCGTATCAAGTGTAGAAGGTTCCATAGTAAAGACGATATCCGCAAATTTACCACGACCCCCGGTTTGTTTCTTATATGTTTCACGATGGTCTGTTGCCCGCGTGATTGCTTCCTTGTACTCTACCTGTGGCTGACCCTGGTTTACATCTACCTTAAATTCTCGTCTTAAACGATCGGTAATGATATCCAAGTGAAGCTCGCCCATCCCGGAAATAATAGTTTGTCCGGAGGCTTCATCTGTTTTAACCTGAAAGGTAGGATCTTCTTCCGCCAACTTGGCAAGTGCCATCCCCAGTTTATCTACATCTGCCTTGGTTTTAGGCTCTACCGCTATCCCGATCACAGGATCAGGGAAGTTCATACTTTCAAGAACTATCGGATGTTTTTCATCAGAAAGAGTATCCCCTGTCTTAATATCTTTAAACCCAACAGCAGCTCCAATATCTCCTGCCGCAATTGAATCTACGGCATTTTGCTTGTTAGAGTGCATTTGGTATATTCTGGAAATACGTTCCTTGTTTCCGGATCTGTTATTCAATACGTAGGAACCTGCGTCTAATTTACCGGAGTAGGCTCTAAAGAATGCCAAACGACCCACAAATGGATCAGTTGCAATTTTAAATGCCAATGCAGCAAATGGTTCCTTAATATCTGGTC
>CBDUON010000030.1:0-20211 GCA_965368835.1 uncultured Eudoraea sp.
GCCGCCTTTTTTAAAAGCACTCATTGTAAAATGAGTGCTTTTTTTGTTTGTACTATCTTTATATCATCATTTAATAAGGATATAATACACGTACCGCTCATTATTATCAATGAATAAATTAACTCCCTACCACAAAGAAGAAAGACTACATGCACTTTCTCATGGAATTGGTATCGTCTTAGGAGTTTTAGGCCTGGTGGTCTTATATAACAAACACGATCCTGCAATTAGTTGGGCTACAATCAGCATTCTGGTATATAGCTTTTCCGTTATCCTTCTTTTTACGGCTTCCACCTGGTATCACAGCGTAAATGATCCAAGGAAGAAAGAAAAACTACGCATCCTAGATCATATCAGTATTTATATTCTAATTGCCGGTACCTACACGCCCGTAACTCTGATCACCTTACAGCAATCTAAGGGAATCCCCTTATTCTTTATAGTCTGGGGAGTAGCACTGGCCGGTAGCTTGTTCAAGATCTTTTATACGGGAAAATATGAATACCTGTCCCTTATGTTATATCTGGTTATGGGATGGCTTATAGTATTCGATTTTAAATTCCTGTGGAATCATTTATCAACCCTAGGGATCACCTTATTTTTAATGGGAGGCGCTTTTTATACCCTCGGAACCATCTTCTACGCAGTACGCAAGATCCCATACAACCATCTAATTTGGCACATCTTTGTCCTGGGAGGTGCATGCAGCCATTGGCTTCTTATTTATACAGATGTGATCTAGGCGCTTAAGAAATCTCTGTACTCCATAAAAAAGTCTTCCAGGAGCAACATATTTTCTTTTAGGAAGATCATGGTCTCTTCCCAAGTATTCTTATTGTGAATGGAGACATCAGCTTTTTGGACATACATTCGTGCTATTTCCTTATTGTTCTCAAGGATACAGGACTTTTCAAATAGTACATCAGATAAATATTCATCGGAAATAATAGTTCTAAGGGAATATAATTTATCCCATAATTCTAATCGTTTTTCTTCTGAAAGGTCCTCAATATCCATAGATACCATGGCTTGTTGCAAATTAAAATGGAATTTGAGAGATACTCCTTTGATCTTAGTATTGTACAGGATCCATTTCCTGGGAAACGATTTTCCAAAGGAGATCCAGAATTGCTCTCTTAATTGCTTGGATTCTTTTTTGCTGAACATCTAGATAAAATAGGCCATGATGATCCCTAAAAATATCACTATCAATTTTCTCAGATTAAAAGTATGCCCCTGAGAACTTTCAAATAGAATCACCGTAGAAATATGTAATAAAATCCCAATGACAATTGCCGTAATTGGCGCCTTGTAGGTGGTAATAAACTCCATATGGTTTGCCAAATAACTTCCAAAAGGGGTCATCAAAGAAAAAATAAGGATAAAGATCACTGCAGAGGAGGTCTTTAAATTTGAATTGAGTAAAAACATACTCAGAATTAGCGCTATTGGGATCTTGTGAATTAAAATACCGTAAAGGATAGGGTTTGTGCTGGTTAACGGAAGGCCTTCCATAAAGGAATGGATAGAAAGACTAAGAAATAATAGCCAGGGAAATCCATTTTTCTGATCATCCCAGTGCATATGCCCGTGTTCCGCGCCCTTTGAAAAGAATTCCAGAATGATCTGTAGTATGATCCCAATCATAATATAGATCCCCATAGATCGTGGATCTGAGGTAGTATATACTTCCGGAAGAAGGTCAAAGATGGTTAAGGCCAGTAGAAATGCGCCACTAAAGGCCAGCAAGAGTTGAAGCCCAAGTGTTTTTTTTGGCTTAACTATGGCAACAAAACCAAAGCTTACTAGTACGGCAAGAATTAAAAATAAATATCGCATGCACAAGAGGTTACCTAATGGTGACCAAATTCTTATAAGGTTCAAAATTAACGTATTTTTGCCTCTAGACTAGAATAGAAATGGGGAATAATTTTAAGATGGTAGCAAAGACCCTTTATGGGTTTGAAGAGCTTCTGGCCAAGGAATTACGCAATTTGGGGGCCATGAATGTTCTAACAGGGGTTCGGAATGTTACGTTTGAGGGAGATACGGGCTTTATGTATAAGGCAAATCTTTGCCTGCGCACCGCCATCAAGATCATCAAACCAATCACATCTTTTCAAGTACGCGATGAACACGACCTGTACAAAAAGATCTATGCCATGGATTGGAACCCTTACCTTTCCGTTGACACTACGTTCGCTATTGATGCCACGGTAAATTCGGAAAACTTCACCCACGCCTTATATGTTTCGCAAAAGACCAAGGATGCCATTGTAGATAAATTCAGGGATCTGGAGGGTACAAGACCCGATGTAGATATTAAAACGCCAGATATGCGTATCAATATCCATATTCAGAAAGATCTGTGTAATGTGGCTATCGATAGTTCCGGAACTTCCTTACACCACAGAGGATACAGAACGGCTACCAATATTGCTCCCATAAATGAGGTGTTGGCCGCCGGACTTTTATTACATAGTGGTTGGGATGGTCAATGCGATTTTCTGGATCCTATGTGCGGGAGCGGCACCATGCTTACCGAAGCTGCGATGATCGCCTGTAATATACCTGCTAATATCAACAGAAAGGGATTTGCATTCGAAAATTGGTCCGATTTTGACGAAGATCTTTATCAAAAGGTGCTAGAAAGCAGCCTGAACAAGACCCGGGAATTTCATTATAAGATAGTAGGCTATGACAAAGCTCCATCCGCTGTCGAGAAAGCTAAGGACAATGTGGAAAATGCCAATCTCTCTGAATATATTATAGTTGAACAGAAAGACTTTTTTGAATCGGAGAAATTCACAAAGAACCATTTACACATGGTATTTAATCCACCGTACGGGGAACGTTTAAATATCGAAATGGAAGAGTTTTACGCCTCCATCGGTAACACCCTTAAAAGACAATACCCTGGGACAGATGCCTGGTTCATTACCTCTAATTTGGAAGCGTTAAAATTTGTAGGCTTAAGACCTTCCCGTAAAATTAAGGTCTTCAACAGCCAATTAGAATCGAAACTGGTTAAATACGTAATGTACGAAGGGAGTAAGAAAGCTAAGTTTAATCAAAAAAGCGAAGCATAACTTCTCAAAGAGACGGCACAGCACTAAAGAATCAACACTTTTTGATTTTTAGCTATTTCACAGAAGTGGCAGTGGGTTTTGCTTTTTTTGCCTTTCTATAAAGTGGTACCAAATAAGTGATACTGTAATTATATCCAACCCCAAAATTACTGCCTTCTGTAACTTTGTTGAATCCGGGAATCCATAGATTTGGAAAATTATCCGCTTCCGAATTACTAACTAAAAAACCGATCCTGACACTTGCGCCAAGATAAATATTGGCAAAAAGCTCTGCCTTAAGTCCAACAAGAAATTCTAACCAACTGGCAGAAAGACCTCCATATTCAATATTATTTATGCTGCCATTGGCAAATTGATCCGGATTCCAGTAGCGGTTGCTATCAAAAATAAAGGAATCATTAATAGTTTGGCTAAAGGTGCTAAAAGCATACCTACCTCCAATAAAGATAGAATTGTTCATCCCATACCAATTTTCATAGGTATTATAGTCAACCCCCAGTTTTATATAACTCCCTGAGGTAGTATAATTATAGAGAGGCGTAGAGTTCGCAATAACTACATTGGCCAGCTCTTCCTGGAAGGTCTTTTTCTCATTGCCTAATTCTCCGGCTAAATAAAGACTCTCTGTTAAGCGGTAATCTGCTACAATTTCGAGGCCAGTGTAATCCGAATTAAAGAAGGACAATGCAGGCCTGCTTAGATCAATTCCTGCCCTAAGGCCATAAGGTTGCTTATAGCTTAAAGTGTCCTTTGGCTGCAGATCAATAGGCTTTGACTGAGCTTTTACAGAAAACAGCCCAAAGATGAATAAAATACTAATGAAATATCTTAACATGGGCGCTGTCTTGTGATGTTACAGAAGGATTAGTGATTTCTAAACCTTGGATCCAATTCTCAGTATCAGTGGTCAATGTACTTGTTTCCATTTCATAATTGGCTACAAAACCACAGGCTCTTGAGATAAAAACTTCCTTGGTTACATAGTTGAATTGCAAGGTATCTATGTTGCCTGTTTCTGCATCGTCTTCCCCATCAGAATTCAGAATGATCTGAAACTGTGTAAAAGCCTCATTGATCCTTAAAGGAACAGCCACTGAATCTGTTGAGCTTCTATCTGTAAAAGTGTTCACTGGTTCCCCATTGCCTATACCTACAATTCGCAGGTCTGCTACGGATTTAAGGGTAGTGCTGTCAGCAGCGTCATAAAATCTGATTATTAATAAAGGAGTATCTCCGTCTACACAGATATCATCTTTTTCACAAGAGGAGATGGCAAGAACACCAACTAGTAGAAATAAACCAATACCGCTTAGTCTTATTCCAGACATTGATAGTGGTATTCTCGGGAGCTTAAAACTCATTCTATGCATTTCGTTTTTCCAAAAGTACGACATTTTCTACGTGATGAGTTTGAGGAAACATATCTACTGGTTGTACCTTTAAGATCCTGTATTCCTCCTTTAGCAGACTAAGATCGCGCGCTTGTGTTGCGCTGTTACAACTAACATATACAATACGATCTGGGGCCATTTTAAGTAGTTGTTCTACTACCTCTTTATGCATTCCATCTCTTGGTGGGTCTGTGATCAGAACATCGGGTACACCGTATTTGGCGGTGATAGAATCATTCAAAACACTTTTCATATCCCCTACAATAAATTCGGTGTTTGTAAGTCCATTTGCCTCTGCATTGGTCACTGCTGCCTTTATTGCCTCGGGCACAACTTCAATTCCAATTACTTTATCTGCTTTTTTTGCGATAAACTGTGCAATGGTCCCCGTGCCGGTATACAGATCAAAAACCAATTCACCGCCTTTAAGATTCGCAAATTCTCGAACAACCTTATAAAGTTCATAGGCTTGTGCGGAATTTGTTTGATAAAAGGATTTCGCATCTATCTTAAATTTCAAACCTTCCATTTCTTCCCATATATGATCTCTGCCTTGATAGCAAATAACATCCTGATCATACAAGGTGTCATTCTGTTTTTGGTTGATCACATAGAGAAGCGAAGTGATCTCGGGAAATGTTTTGTGTATATGATCCAGGAGCAATTCTCTGGATGATTTGTCATCTTTTGCAAATTGTATCAATACCATTAACTCTTTGGTGGAAGCTGTGCGGATCATAAGTGTCCTGAGTAGCCCTTCCTGACTCCTGGGATTGAAGAATGGCAATCCCTTGTCTGTGGCAAAACGTTTTATTTCCAATCGTATAGCATTGGAAGGAGCTGCCTGTAAATGACATTCTTTGAGGTCTAATACCTTATCCCACATTCCGGGAATATGCAAACCAAGGGCATTCTTATCCGTAATAGGACCTTCTTGTTTTAATTCCTCCGGATATAGCCATCGGGAATCCGAAAAGGAGAACTCCATCTTATTTCTGTAAAAGTATTGTTCCTTAGATCCTTTTATTGGTAATAATTCAGGAAGGTCCAGATGCCCAATGCGCTTTAGATTGTTTTCAACCTCACGTTGTTTGTAATACAATTGATGTTCATAGGACATATTTTGCCATTTGCACCCACCGCAAAGTCCGAAGTGTTGACAATGTGGCGATGTTCTCTTGTCCGAATACTCATGAATTTGGGTAACAACACCCTCAAAATAAGCTTTTCTTTTTTTTGTAGTTTGTATAGTAACCACATCACCTGGGACGGCATTTTGCAGGAAAATGACCCTTCCATCCGGGGCCTTGGCGATTGCTTTTCCTTTGGCACCGGCATCTACCACCGCTACATTTTCAAAGATCAGCCTTGTATTTTTTTTGCGCATGGGCAAAGGTAAAATCTTTTTGCAGATAGGGGAGAGTGATAATTATCAAATTTTAGTTTTCCACTCGAAAGTTGGGTATAAGATGCTTTTTTTTAGGCTGTTATATTTTTTTTTGGACTCTTAATTATTTGTAATTTTGTAATACTGCATAGGATGATTTCTCTCCCAAAGAAGGAATTGATATAGTTTTACTTAAATCGATTTTAAAATGTCTGTCTTAGAAAAAAGAAGCTCTAAAGAGGCAATTGCTCTAGAGGAACAATTTGGTGCCCAGAACTATCATCCATTACCAGTAGTACTGAGTAGGGGCGAAGGGGTATTTGTTTGGGATGTAGAAGGGAAGAAGTATTATGATTTCTTGTCGGCCTATTCAGCCGTCAATCAGGGACATTGTCATCCAAAGATCATTGATGCTTTAAAAACACAGGCGGAAAAACTCACCTTAACTTCCCGTGCTTTTTATAATGATATGCTTGGGATATACGAGCAGTATCTAACCTCTTATTTTGGTTTTGATAAGGTGCTGCCAATGAATACAGGAGCTGAAGCTGTGGAAACAGCTATGAAATTGGCACGCAAATGGGGCTATGAGAAAAAAGGGATCCCTAATAACAAGGCCCGCATTGTGGTATGTCAGAACAATTTTCACGGAAGAACCATTTCAATAATTTCTGCGTCTAATGATCCGGTTGCCACAGAGAATTTTGGACCATTCACTCCAGGGATCACTTCTATCAGATACAATGATCTGGATGCCCTTCGGGAAATTCTGGAAGACCCTAATGTAGCCGCTTTTCTGGTTGAGCCCATTCAGGGGGAGGCCGGGGTATATGTTCCTGATGAAAAATATCTGGAAGAGGCATTTGCCTTATGTAAGGCCAGGAATGTCCTTTTTGTTGCAGACGAGGTGCAAACCGGTATTGCCCGTACAGGCAGACTTTTGGCAAGTTGCGGAAACTGTACTTGTGCAGATAAGAATTGTAGTGGAACACCCGATGTAAAACCAGATATACTGATTTTAGGCAAAGCCATCTCCGGCGGCGTCTTTCCCGTATCTGCCGTTTTAGCGAATAACGATATTATGGAAGTAATTCGTCCAGGAAACCACGGATCTACCTTTGGTGGAAACCCATTGGCTTGTGCGGTTGCCATGGCTGCCCTGGAAGTGGTTAAGGATGAAGCCCTGGCTGAAAATGCAGATTACCTAGGTAAGATCTTCCGCAAGGAAATGGCGAAACTGGCATTGGAATCACCTCTTGTGCGACTCGTACGAGGCAAGGGATTATTAAATGCAATAGTGATCAATGATTCTGAAGACAGCTCAACGGCATGGGACATTTGTATGGCCCTTAAGGAAAATGGATTGCTGGCAAAACCAACCCATGGGAATATAATCAGATTCGCCCCGCCATTGGTTATGACTGAAGACCAACTGCTAGATTGTGTTGGAATTATCAAAAAGACCATTTTAGCTTTCGAAGCGCAAAATACCTAATAGTAGAGTAGTTGAAATGACTTTACAAAAAGTCAATAAAAAAACCCTAACGGTTACGTTAGGGTTTTTTATGTATGTGTTTAGATCTTAAGACCTGATCTCCTTTATACGAGCTTTTTTCCCGGTAAGACCTCTAAAGTAGAAGATTCTTGCTCTTCTCACTTTACCTTTTTTGTTGATCTCAATTTTCTGCAATGCAGGCATGTTGATTGGGAAGATTCTCTCTACCCCAATGGTACCAGACATTTTACGAATTGTAAAGGTCTCTAAAGCACCTGTACCTCTACGCTGAATAACTACGCCTCTAAAAAACTGAGTACGAGTCTTTTCACCTTCCTTGATCTCATAGTATACAGTAATTGTATCTCCGGCAGAGAATTTTGGAAAGTCTTTCTTTGGAATAAATTCGTCTTGAACAAATTTTATTAAGGATTCCATTTAAATAATTTTATTTAATGTTTTATAAAGTCAACGTTCACGGATATCGTCAGAGGTTGATTTTACCGACTGCAAAAATAGTTGATAAATTTATACCTACAAGGATTTTGCTCCCTTTTTTTACCATTCAAAGAGCGATGGTTTATTCAAGTAGATCGGGACGGAGTTTTTTGGTCCTTGTATAGGCTTCTTCTTCCCGCCAGTCCTCTATGGCCTTAAAATTACCGCCCAGGAGAACTTCCGGCACTGTAAGTCCCTTGTACTCTCTGGGTCTTGTGTATACCGGGGGCGCCAGTAAATTATCCTGAAATGTGTCTGTTAAGGCCGAGGTTTCATCATTGAGGACACCCGGAAGCAGTCTAATGATGGAATCACAGAGGACCGCAGCGCCAAGTTCCCCTCCGGAGAGAACATAGTCGCCTATGGAGATTTCCCTCGTAATTAGAGTATCTCTCACCCTTTGATCTACTCCTTTATAATGCCCGCAAAGCAAAATGATATTTTTTAATAATGACAGCGAATTGGCCATTTTTTGATTGAGAGTCTTTCCGTCCGGACTTAGGTAAATGATTTCATCATATTCTCTTTCCGACCTTAGTTTCTGAATGCATTTATCTATGGGTTCAATCATTAGTACCATCCCGGCACCACCACCAAATTGATAATCATCTACCTGATTGTAATTTCCCAGGGAAAAGTCCCTCAAATTATGAATATGGACTTCTACAAGGCCCTTTTCAATGGCCCTTTTTAGAATGGAGGCCTCAAACGGACTTTTTAAAATATCGGGAACAACAGTGATAATGTCAATACGCATATCAAAACTAAATATTAGTAGTTGGAATATCTCTTAGACTGCCGTCCAAAAGTAATGAAAACAATGAACATCCTTTTTCCAACCCAAACGCTCGTATAGCTCTTGTGCCGGATTATCGATGTCAGTTTCCAGGGCTAACCCTTTAAAACCCTTAGTTTGACAGTATTCCTGAGAGCTGCGTAGGAGAGCTTCACCTATTCCTTTTTTTCTATGAGTTTCCCCTACGTAGAGATCATTTAATATAAGAACAGGTTGTAGGGAAACCGTAGAAAAACTTCGGTACAACTGTACAAATCCGGTTGCTTCCTCTCCGTCCAAACTTAAAAACAGTACAGATTCGTTTTTTTGGAATCGTTCTTTTAAAAATTGTGCTGCTGCCTTCCGGTCAGAATTTTGTTTATAGAACACCCTGTAAGCATCCAGTAAGGGTGCCAATAAGGAAATATGTTCTGGTTGTGCCCGGATGATTGTATTAGCCATCATATCAATAAAAAAGCCCCTTGCGGAGCTTTTTATTATTTTGATTTACGATATTTATTTATCTCGTCTTGCAGTTGCCTGCTAATACGTTGTTCTCGCTCAAGGGCCCTTCTTCGGTGATCTTCATATTCGGATTCCAGTTCCGCCAGATTTCCTTTCGCTTCCTGTGTAAGTACATTGCTCTGTCTAAATTTGAAAATAAATAATAAAAGCAACAAGAACAGTCCAAGGATCATGGTCCATAAAATAATATTATAGGTTGCCTTAGATACCTGTGCGCCAAGAAATGACATGCTGTCTTTTTCATCCGTTACCGAAGTAAGGTTCTTGGTCGTTTCTGATAATTTTTGATTTAGGGTAGCTATGCTGCTTTCCTGAGATTTGATGACACCCTGTAGTTCTATTGCCTTCTTATTTGCTACATTAATGGAATCTATTACATTTTGACGCAGCTTATCCAGGCTAAGTGTACGCACTACTTCATATCGCTTGCCATCTGCCCGGTAATTTCCAGACTTCTGGTAGATATAGTCAAATTGTGAATTAATTGATCCCCCATCTAAGGAAGGTTCTTCAGCGGTAGCATCGGTTTGAGCAAAGGAAAGTGCACTGCAAAAAATAGCTAGTGTAATAAATAGATTTCTAAAATACCCCATTCTAGATTGTTCTTAGTATTAATATTGATTCAGGAAAAGCGAAAGTACTTCAATATTAGCAATTTCGAAAAAAAAATCCACATACATGGTCTCATATTGTAATGTACGTACTTAAACTTCTATTGGATCACAGGGAACCAATTAATAATAAGTAAAGCGCCTTACTTTGGAAATATATTTTGCCAAGCGTATCACCTGGTGGGCATAGCCGTATTCATTGTCATACCAAACATAGAGAACTATATTTTTACCATCTGGAGACACAATGGTAGCCATGCTGTCATATATGGAAGGGGCCGATGTGCCAATAATATCTGTGGAAACAAGTTCATTGCTCAGAGAATATTTGATTTGTTCAACAAGATCACCTTCAAGAGCGTATTTCTTTACAATTGTGTTTATTCCCTCCTTGGAGGTAGTATTTTTTACTTCCAGGTTCAAGATGGCCAAAGAACCATTTGGTACCGGAACTCTTATGGCATTGGAAGTAAGTTTCCCTTCCAATGCTGGTAGTGCTTTTGCCACCGCCTTACCGGCACCGGTCTCGGTAATGACCATATTTAGGGCTGCAGCTCTGCCCCGACGATACTTCCCATGCATATTATCTACAAGATTCTGATCATTGGTATAGGCATGTATAGTTTCTAAATGTCCTTTTATGATTCCCAGTGAATCCTCAACAACCTTTAAGATGGGCGTTATGGCGTTGGTTGTACAGGAAGCCGCGGAATAAATTTTAGTAGTGTCTGGATTAAATTCGTGCTGATTAACTCCATGTACGATATTAGGGATATCTTTTCCGGGAGCTGTGAGTAGTACTTTTTCTACCCCCTTAGCCTTCAAATGCCGTGAAAGTGATTTAGCATCTCTGAAAGCTCCTGTATTATCTATTACCAGAGCGTTTTTAATACCAAACTTGGTATAGTCTATTTCTTCCGGAGCATCGGCCGTTATCATATGGACCGTAGTGCCATTGATGAGAAGTGCATTATTTTTCAGGTCAGACTCAACTGTACCACTAAACTGTCCATGGACAGAATCTGTTCGCAATAACATCGCCCTTTTTTCCAGGACCTCTGAGGTTAGTGATCCTCTGGTAACGATAGCCCTTAGTCTCATTTGATTGCCTTTGCCGGTTTTGGCCATCAATTCTCTTGCGAGCAGTCTGCCTATCCTGCCAAAACCATACAAGATGACGTCTTTGGGTTCTATGTCTTTGCTCTTATGTGCATCTTTTAATTTATCAACAACAAAAGCCTTAACATTACTGTATTGAGTTTCATCCTCAGAATGGTATTCGTAGGTCAGTTTTCCTATGTCTAATTTAGAAGGGGGAAGTTTTAGATCGTTTATTGCTCTTAAGATCTCCACGGAATCAAAAATTGAAATTGGTTTTTGAACAAATTCCCCGGCATATTCATGCAAATTGATGATCTCACTAACAGGTTTATCAATAACCTGATTCTTAAAGAGCACCACTTCAATGGCCCTATCATACCAGAGATCACTTATGATCTTTATGAATTCTGTGGTTGCTTTTCTTCTGTCTGCCTGGAATGCCAGTTCTTTTTCGTAGGATGAGATCTTGTTCATGTAGGTTGCTGTTTAAAATTGCGGCAAAATTATATATTTCAAACGTTTTCGCCCAATCATTTCGTATTAAAAAAAGCGCACCATTTTTGGAGCGCTTTTTTTATCAAATAACAATCTGTTATTGAAAAATATATTTCATCCGTTCGCCATCTTTATTAATGACTGTAAATAAGGTCTTACTGTTTCTTGTAATTCTTCCGAAAAGGAATCTGGCTTCCTGAATATCGTCTATTGTTTCACCATTCACTTCCAGAATTACTTTGCCTTCCAGGTCGTATTCCCTATAGGTTTCCGGCACTCCCGTAACCTTAACTCCCTTTTCGGTTTTATAGAGTTTTTTATCTTTTTCTGTCAAATTTTTCACTTCCAAGCCCATAACAGGCAATTCCACGCGTTGTAATTTTTTTAGTGTTACCGGTACTTCTAAAACATCTCCATCTCGTTCTATGGTTACCTGTACAATGTCGCCCGGACGTTTGGTAGAAAGATACCCTGTGAGATCTGCGAATTTTCGCACTTTTATTTCATCCACTTGCTTAATGATATCTCCGCTGATTAATTGAGCATCATCTGCACCGGAACCTTCTTCGACCCCATCAATATAGACACCTTCAATTTCATTAATACCATTCTCTATGGCGTAGGGGGTTCTAAGACTTGGAGCCGTGATGCCCAGTAATCCTTTCTGAACATTCCCAAATTCCAAAATATCTTCTATCACCTTTTTTGCTATGTTACTTGGTACTGCAAATGAGTACCCCACATAGGACCCTGTTTGAGATGTAATCGCGGTATTGATCCCTATGAGATCTCCATTGGTATTAACAAGGGCCCCGCCGCTGTTTCCAGGGTTTACGGCTGCATCTGTTTGGATAAAAGACTGGTCCATACCACCAAGCGCTCTGGCCTTTGCGCTAACTATTCCTGCGGTAACAGTAGAGGTTAAATTAAACGGATTCCCAACAGCTAATACCCATTCTCCTACCTTGGTATTGTCCGAATCTCCAAATGCCAAATAGGGTAATGAATTGTCGGCCTCTATTTTTATTAAAGCGATATCTGTATTTGGGTCCGATCCAATAAGTTCTGCATCGTACGTCTTGTTATTATTTAAAGTCACCTTTAGCTGACTCGCCTTTGCAATGACATGGTTGTTGGTAACTATATAGCCATCTGGAGAAATTATTACACCAGAACCTGTTCCAATTTGAGGGACTTGTCTTCCCCCAGAACCATAAAAAAAGTCAAGAAAACTTGATGGCTTTGAACTTAAGGTCATATTTTTCACATGCACCACAGCATTTACCGTTTTTTCGGCAGCCAGGGTGAAATTGGCTTCATCAACACCAGACCCCAAGATTGTATTGGTGGGGTTGTTTGTTTGAAAAATTGGGACATCATTACCCGTATATGCAAACACTGGTTTATAGTTTTCTATAAAAAGCACATAGGCCCCTAGAGTTATAGCGCCTCCAAAAATGGCTACCAACAATAAACTTGCAATTCTCTTCATAAGTAATTTCATTTTAAATGATACCTAAAATTAAACGTCTTTGATCTAATTACCTTTTCCTTTAACTCCTTTTTAACTGCTAAAAATACCTTAAATAATGTCCTATCTTTGTACCTTGTTTTGTGCTATGGATCTACATTTTTACAAATACCAGGGAACAGGAAATGATTTTATCATCCTTGATAACAGACACCTTCAATTCCCCAAAAATGATACCAATTTGGTAGCTCGTTTATGCGATCGTCGTTTTGGCATTGGTGCAGACGGATTACTTTTACTTGAAGATGACAATTCGTCAGATTTTAATATGGTCTACTTTAACTCTGATGGCAATCCTGGGTCCATGTGTGGTAATGGTGGGCGGTGTCTGGTAGCCTTTGCGCATTCACTTGGAATTGTTGATGGAAAAGTGCAATTTATGGCCAGTGATGGGTTACATGAAGCTACCATTGCAGGGGAACAGGTATCTTTAAGGATGTCTGACGTCTCCAGGATCAATAAAAAAAGGAACGCATTTTTTCTTGATACGGGTTCTCCTCACCATGTGCAACTTGTTAAGGACCTTTCTAAGTTTGAGGTTGTGAAAGAAGGGAAACGAATCAGATTTGGTGTTTATGGCGAAAAAGGCAGTAACATCAATTTTGTGGAGCAACTCGCCCCGGATACGTTTATGGTAAGGACCTATGAACGCGGAGTAGAGGACGAGACCTTTTCGTGTGGAACAGGAGTGACAGCCGTGGCTCTGGCCATGCATTATGCCGATAAGACAGAAAGTACGGATGTTAAAATAAGAACACGGGGAGGAGATCTAAGCGTTCGTTTTAATGTGGTAAAGAAGGGGTATAAGGATGTAGTTTTGGAAGGTCCCGCAACATTTGTTTACAAAGGTACTATACAATGGTAGATCTCATCGGAAAGAAAGTAGTGCTTCGCGCCCTGGAACCTGAAGACCTCGAATTTCTCTATACCTTGGAAAATGATACCGGGTTATGGGAAATTAGCGGAACTCAAACTCCTTATAGCAAGCATATTTTAAAGCAATATCTGGAAAATGCTCATAGAGATATTTATGAGGTTAAGCAGCTTAGACTGGCAATTTGTGATAAGAAAGAAAACTTATTGGGACTTATAGATCTGTTCGACTTTGATCCTAAAAACCAGCGAATTGGCCTTGGGATAGTGATCTTAAAACAACAGAACAGAAATAAGGGTGTGGGTGCAGAAGCAATAGATCTTATTACCTCATATGCTTTCACTTCGCTCCAGGTTAGACAGGTCTTTGCTAATGTTCTGGAAGATAACCTGGCCAGTATTCATCTTTTTAAGAAAATGGGATTCTCACAAACGGGAATTAAGAAAGAATGGATACGATCTGATGGCCAGTTTAAGAATGAATATTTATTTCAAAAGTTTAATCCATCATGTATCTAAGAAAAATTGTGCTCGCTGTCTTGCTAATAGGTTTACTCATAGGAGGAATCTTTGTTTACTATGTTTACTCGGCATTTTTTGCGCCAAATACCGCTTTTCAAAATAAAGAGGCCATTGTTTACATTCCTTCAAACTCTAACATGGCAGATCTGGAGGCATTGTTATCTCCATTACTTGAGGATTATGATTCGTTTAAAGCAGTGGCACAGCGAAAACAATACAGTGAACGTGTAAAAGGAGGGAAATACATTCTCCGCGAAGGGATGAACAATAATGAGATCATCAACACACTGCGAAGCGCAAACGTACCCGTTAAGGTATCCTTTAATAATCAGGAATCGCTTGAAGCCCTGGCGGGACGGATTGCACAACAGATTGAGGCGGATAGTATTTCATTAATTAATGCCTTTCAGGACAAAACCTTTTTAAAAGAACAGGAGTTAAACCTTGAAACGAGCCTGGGGATCTACATACCAAACAGCTATGAATTCTTTTGGAACTCTTCTGCTATCGAATTCAGGGAACGAATGGTAAAGGAATACAAACGTTTTTGGAATGAAGAAAGGCTGTCAAAAGCACGGGCAAAAGGATTAAGTCCTAACCAGGTGATTTCCCTGGCGGCTATTGTACATAAAGAAAGTGCAAAAATAGACGAGCGACCAAGAGTAGCAGGGGTATATCTAAACCGTTTGCGAAAAGGAATGCTTTTACAGGCAGATCCTACCGTAATTTATGCCCTGAAACGACAACTTAACAATTTTGATACCATCATACGCAGGGTGCTGTACAAAGACCTAACCATCGATTCGCCATACAACACCTATAAATATGCAGGAATACCTCCCGGACCTATCACAATGCCCGATATTTCTGCAGTAGATGCGGTTTTAAATGCTGAGGATCATGACTATTATTATTTCGTGGCAAATGTTGAAAACTTTGGGTATCATAAATTTGCAAAGAATCTCCAACAACACAACCGCAATAAGGAGCAATACATCCGATGGATAAATAGCCAAAATATTAACAGATAGGCATTTTATCGATTAAAAGTATCCGTTTATCCTAAAAATGTCATAAAACTTGTTCTATCATGCGGCTGTACGAAAAAAGCTGCCATATCTTTGTAAGGTGAAATTTAAGCAAAACCCTATTCGGTTTATAAGTCTTAAGAAAACACAACTATGAGAAAGTGGATACGAGTAATCTGTCCTCTTATCATGATTTTAATGTTAGCAAGTTTTGGAACGTCCCCCAAAAAATTAGTTCAAGTTCCGGAATCGCTAATAGTTAAAGAACCTACGCTGGTGATGTTTCCCAAAGACAGAACCATTATGCCTGCCTCCATGGTGATACCACCCTTTGTGGGTAGTTCCTTTGTTGGTTTTAAGGAGGCGCTTGCCTTTAAAGAATCTCAAGGCGACTATTTTACCATCAATACGCTGGGCTATCTGGGTAAATACCAGTTTGGTATAGGGACACTTCAATTAATGGGTGTTTACAATGCTACCAAATTCCTCAACGATCCTACATTACAAGAAAAGGTCTTCAGAACCAATTTGGCTAGAAATAAATGGATCTTACGAAAAGACATTCGCAGGTTTGTGGGTAAACGAATTGGTGGAATTGAGATCTCCGAATCAGGTATATTGGCAGCAGCGCACCTTGCGGGACCAGGAAATATAAGAAAGTATTTACGCTCATATGGGCAATTAGATGTAGCAGATGCTTATGGAACAAGTATCTCTCACTATCTGAAGTTATTTTCGGGCTATGATGTTTCCGTAATAATTGCAAAAAGGAATCCTAAGATTTAATCTTTATGCCAGGATAAGAAAAATGGCAGGTCTCTTGTGAAGATCGGGGGTTTCATTACGCCAATCACTCACTGTCTTTGTTTTGATAAATTCTGTTGGCAGTGTAATATCTACCGCCAAACAAAGCAGGGTGTTGGGAGCAAGATGTTTGGTAACATCCTGAAATAACTTATCATTCCTGTAAGGGGTCTCTATAAAAAGTTGGGTTTGATTCTTTTCCTTTGAAAGTCGTTCCAACATTTTTAAACTTCTTTTTCGTTCGCCCGCTTCAATAGGGAGATATCCGTTAAAAGCAAAATTCTGCCCGTTGAGGCCGCTGGCCATTAAAGCCAAGAGAATTGAAGAAGGTCCTACCAAGGGGACTACTTGTATTCCTTTTTCATGAGCAAGCATCACTACATCCGCTCCAGGGTCAGCTACCCCGGGACAACCAGCCTCAGATAACACTCCAATATTATGTCCTTGTAAACATGGATCCAAAAAGGCAGGGATCCTTTCTGGTTCTGTAAATTTATTGAGCTGTTCTATATGCAGCTCCGGTTGAGACTTGCGTGGAAGGATCTTTTTAATGAAATGCCGGGCAGTTTTTTCGTTTTCAACTATATAATGATTTATAGTCTCAATGGCCTGCTTAATTGAAATAGGAAGCACCTCCAATGGCTCTGTTTCCCCTAGCGTGGTAGGAATAAGATACAATTTTCCCTTCTTCGTTTCCTTAGCTTTCATTTTTGAGGTTTTTTGGAGCTAACAGGTCCTGGATCAACACATCACAAGCCTTATCTATTAGGTGATAAACTTCTTGAAAACCATCCTGTCCGCCATAATAGGGATCGGGAACTTCCATATAGTTTAACTCTGCCTCGTCTAATAACAGCCTTACTTTGCTCTTATAATCTTCAGATGGGGCAAGGGAACAGACATTTTTATAGTTTTCCTTGTCCATAACAAAAATATGATCAAAGGAATAGAAATCCTCCATTTGAAATTTTCGACAACGTTGCCGACTTATGTCAATATGATGTTTGTTGGCTACCTCTATGGAACGGGGATCCGGAGCTGACCCTATATGATATCCGGCAGTGCCGGCAGAATCTACAAAGATTTTGGTGGGATCTACCTTAGATTGGAGAATACCTTCGGCTAAGGGCGATCTGCAAATATTTCCCAGACAAACCATTAACACCTTCACCTTCATGGGAGTTTTAGGAAAATTTCTTTGTTAGGTCTTCGATGTACTTCCTGAATTGCTTGTCTGTTTCGGCCAGATTGTCTACGGTCTTACAAGCGTGCAATACGGTGGCGTGGTCTCGTTTTCCTATCTGCGAACCAATACTGGCCAAGGAGGCTTTTGTAAACTTTTTGGCGAAGAACATAGCCAACTGTCTTGCTTGAACAATATGGCGTTTCCTGGTCTTTGATTGAAGCGTGGCTACATCCATCTCGAAGTAATCAGAAACTACTTTCTGGATATAATCAATGGAAACCTCACGTTTAGTGTTCTTTACGAATTTTTCAACTACCTGCTGTGCCAGCTCCAGGGTTACTTCGCGTTTATTAAATGAAGATTGAGCAATAAGTGAAATAATAGCACCTTCTAATTCCCTGATGTTAGTTTTGATATGTTTAGCAACATATTCAATAATGTCATCTGGCATTTCTACTCCATCCCTGTACAATTTGTTCTTTAGGATAGATATTCTTGTTTCGTAATCCGGATTTTGTAATTCTGCAGACAATCCCCATTTAAATCGGGATAACAGACGTTGCTCAATATCCTGCATATCTACCGGCGCTTTATCTGAGGTGAGGATTACCTGTTTTCCATTCTGATGAAGATGATTGAAAATATGGAAGAAAACATCCTGCGTCCCTGATTTGCCAGATAAGAACTGCACATCGTCAATGATCAATACATCAATCAATTGATAGAAGTGTATAAAATCGTTTCGGGTATTCTTTTTAACAGATTCTATATACTGTTGTGTAAATTTTTCAGCGGATATATAAAGTACCGTTCTCTCAGGGTATTTATCCTTTATATCAACACCAATGGCATGTGCAAGGTGTGTTTTCCCTAAGCCAACGCCCCCAAAGATCAACAAGGGATTAAAAGAAGTGCCCCCCGGCTTGTTGGCCACAGCCATCCCGGCCGAACGGGCCAGCCTGTTGGAGTCGCCTTCCAGGAAATTCTCAAAATTATAGTTTGGATTTAATTGGGATTCTATTTTAATGTTCCTAATTCCAGGGATCACAAAAGGATTTTTTAATTCCGGATTCTTGGATTTAATAGGCACATCCATTTCCTGGGTGGAAACACCACCTCGGTTGGCACTTGGGATACGTTCCGTAAAGGGTTCCTTATTGCCGTAGGTATTTTCCATTTTTATGATATATACCAATTTAGCCTGTTCCCCAAGTTCTTTTGTAAGCGCAACTTTAAGTAATTTAACATAATGTTCCTCCAGCCATTCGTAGAAGAATTTACTGGGAACCTGAATGCTTAGTGCTTTTTCGGAGAGTTTAACAGGTTTTATAGGTTCAAACCATGTTTTGAATGCCTGCGGTTGGATGTTATCTTTGATAAATGCCAAACAGTTGTTCCATACGGAATTAGCAGTAACACTCATTTTAAAAAATCTCTATTTAGTGGTTATTGATCTAAGCTAGTTGGTCAAAGAAAAATTGGAAAAATGTTCCTTTTTAGAGTGAGACAAATATGTGAACAAAAAAGCTAAAAAAAAAATCATTTGAGGTTGAATTTATGCTTTTTTTTTCGCATGTTCCGGTACAATACACTTCATCTTTAAATATATAGTTTTTAACTGAAAAATGGCGCAACAAAATACATTTTCTTTTCGTGTGAGATATAGTGAGACCGATCAAATGGGCGTGGTATATCACGGCAATTATGCACAGTATCTTGAGATGGGTAGGGTAGAATGGCTGAGGTCGATGGGATTCTCTTACAAAAAAATGGAAAAAGACGGTATTATGCTACCAGTTATTTCCTTACAAATAGATTTTAAGAAATCTGCCACCTATGACGATCTGATCACCGTAACTACCAAATTGAAAAAACTTCCTTTGGTACGGATCGAATTTGATTATGAAATAAGAAATGAAGCAGGGGAATTATTGGTCACTGCTAATACTGTTCTTGCCTTTATTGACATGGAAACAAAGCGTCCAACAAAATGCCCTGCTACAATTCTCGATCATCTACAGTTGTAGGAACTTTCTTTTTAATTAAGATTAGGCTACTATTCCTTCACTTTAACTCCCTGAAGTGAGAGAAAGAGGTCTTTGATCTTAGGTAGATGACTTTGACGAATGGAAAGCGTGATTTGGCATTTCATTTCCAGGGTCTGTGAGGCTATTTGTAACGAATGTTTTTTTATGATGCGCATCACTTTGTTCATAGAGACATAATCAAATTCAAGTAAAAGAGGTACTTGAATGGTCTTTTTAATGATCTTAGCTTCCTTCAGGGCCATTTGTGCAGTTGATCTATATGCAGTGATAAGCCCTCCAACTCCTAGTTTTGTGCCACCAAAATACCGAACCACCGCAATTAAAACATTGGTTACTTCAAAGGCCTGGATCTGTCCATAGATGGGCATTCCTGCCGAATGATTGGGTTCTCCGTCATCATTTACGCGATATGATATTTCTTCCACCCCCAATTGCCATGCGTAACATACATGGTTAGCGCCCATATGTTCATTTCTCAGGGCTTCTAAGTGCTGTTTTATGTCTGCTTCGTTTTCCACAGCATAGGCGTACCCAAAAAACTTGCTGTTCTTTTCTTTGTATAGAATGCCCCCTATATTGGATCTAATTGTTCTGTACTGGTCCTCATTCATATCCATTAAAATACGGCTACAAGTAAAATACTTAATACAGCCATGGTAATACCTACCCAATTTTTGGTGCTGAGGACCTCCTTAAATAATAGTATCCCTAAAAGGGTGGAGAACATAACAATGGCAACATTATTTATGGTAAAAACCGACGCACTATTAAGTACATCATTTTGTAAAGCCCGAAGTAGGAAATAAATAGAGAAAAAATTTGGTACCCCCAGGGCGATTCCCCCAAGAATAC